>DSBZ01000021.1 GCA_011057175.1 Candidatus Acetothermia bacterium | reverse complement strand
GTAGGCGAGGTCCGCCAAGCCCTGGATCCGCTCCGGCAACTTGGGATCGCACGTGTTCTCCATCATCGCGCGGATTGTAGCTCCCACCCCGTTCTGCCCCCAGGCCTCAGGTTGTGGGGACGGGGACTGAACCCTATCATGACGATTTGAGGGGGCGCGAACGGGATGAGAGGGGTGCGGATCGTGGCCGGAGAGCCGACCCTCCTCACGGAGGAGGACCTCTGGCTGTTTGCGGAAGGGACCCACGCGCGCCTGTACGACGTCCTCGGGGCCCATCCGCTGACGGTGGGGGGGAAGCGGGGTTCCCTGTTCGCGGTGTGGGCCCCCGAGGCGGAGGCGGTGTCCGTGGTCGGCGAGTTCAACGGCTGGCGCCCGGGCCGCCATCGGCTGCGCCCCCACGGGCGGTCGGGGATCTGGGAGTGCTTCGTGCCCGAGGTAGGGCCGGGAGCCCTCTACAAGTACCACATCGCCTCGCGCCACGGCCCCCATCTGCTCAAAGCTGACCCATTGGCATTCCACACCGAGGTCCCGCCCCGCTCGGCATCCGTGGTGTGGGATCTCGCCTACCGGTGGGGCGACGACGATTGGCTCCGCGAGCGCGCGGCGCGCAATTCCCTCCACGCCCCGATCGCGATCTACGAGGTCCATCTCGGCTCGTGGCGGCGCAGTGAGGACGGGCGCTACCTCACGTACCGCGAGCTGGCGCCGCTCCTCGCTTCCTACGTGACGGAGCTGGGGTTCACCCACGTCGAGTTCCTCCCGGTGATGGAGCATCCGTTCTACGGGTCGTGGGGGTACCAGACGACGGGCTACTTCGCCCCCACCTCCCGCTATGGGCCCCCCCAGGACTTCATGTACTTGGTGGACCGTCTCCATCAGAACGGGATCGGGGTGATCCTGGACTGGGTTCCGTCCCATTTCGCCACCGACGGACATGGGCTCGGGATGTTCGATGGATCGCACCTCTACGAGCATGCCGATCCTCGGCGGGGAGTTCATCCTGATTGGGGAAGTTTCTCGTTCAATTACGATCGGCACGAGGTGCGGAGCTTCCTCCTCTCCAGTGCCTGTTTCTGGCTCGACCATTATCATGCGGATGGGCTGCGCCTGGACGCGGTAGCGTCGATGCTCTACCTCGACTACTCCCGCAAGGCGGGGGAGTGGATCCCCAACGAACAGGGGGGGCGGGAGGACCTCGCCGCGGTCGCGTTCCTGAGGAAGCTCAATGAGGAGGTGTACCGCCAGTACCCGGACGTGCAGACGATCGCCGAGGAGTCGACCGCGTGGCCGCTGGTGTCCCGGCCGACGTCGATGGGCGGGCTTGGGTTCGGGATGAAGTGGGACATGGGGTGGATGCACGACACGCTCTTCTACATGGCCCACGACCCCATCCACCGTCAGCACCACCACGACAGGCTCACGTTCCGGATGCTCTACGCCTCCCGCGAGAACTTCGTCCTCCCCCTCTCCCACGACGAGGTCGTGCATGGGAAGGGCTCGCTCCTCGGGAAGATGCCGGGGGACGACTGGCAGAAGTTCGCGAGCCTCAGGCTCCTCCTCGGCTACATGTACGGAAGCGCCGGCAAGAAGCTCCTCTTCATGGGGGGGGAGATCGGCCCGTGGACGGAGTGGGACCACGAGCAGAGCCTGGAGTGGCACCTCTTGGCCTCCCCTCCCCATCGCGGGGTTCAGCGGTGGGTGGCGGACCTGAACCGCCTCTATCGGATGGAACCCGCCCTCCACGCGCGAGACTGCGGGGACATCGGGTTCCAGTGGGTGGAACCGAACGACGCCTCATCGAGCGTGATCGCGTTCCTGCGCTGGGGGCGGCAGGAGCGCGAGGTGGTCCTCGCCGTGGGGAACTTCACCCCCGTCGTGCGCAGCGGGTACCGAGTGGGGGTGCCCTACCCGGGCCGGTGGGCGGAGCTCCTCAACGGGGACGCGACCGTGTACGGCGGAAGCGGGCAGGGGAACCTGGGGGGGGTCGAGGCCGACCCGATCCCCGCCCATGGGTTTCCCCATTCCCTCTCCCTCACCCTCCCCCCGTTGGCGATGCTCTTCTTGAAACCCGCTACAGGTTGATCTCGACGGCGGCCCGGGACCGGGCCGCGGCGAGCCAGGCCTGCCAATGTGCTTCCTCTTTCTCCGCGCGCAGGATCGCCGCGATCCGCTCTCGGACGTGGGGAAAAGGGAGGGGCTCTCCATCCTCGTCCACGAATCTCTCCGGATCCTCGTTGTAGGAGCTCTGGATCTCTTCCTCGCTGACCGTGATCTCCGCCAGCACTGCGGCTTTGAGCGCGGAGAGGAGGAGGTTCTCGCGGTGCTGGCGGGCGATGTCGTTCCGGAACCGCTCGAGGCTGTCCCGTTGCGAGAGGAGCTCCGCTGCGAACTCCTCCTCGCTCAGGTCGTAGTAGAGGTAGATCTGGTTCAGGGTCTCCTCCGTCCGCCGCTCGACTTCGCCCTCGTCGACGGTGAGGCCCCGCGCCCGCGCCTCCTGGACTTGGACGCGTTGGAGGATCAGCTTCTCCAGCACGTCCCGCTCGTAGCGGGCGAGGAAGCCCTTCCCTTCCTCTGTGAGGAGGAGGGATTGGGCGAACGACGGGAACCGCTGGGAGAGGGAGAACAGGATCTCCGCAAGCCCGGTCGCCTGGTCGAGCTCCTCCCGCGTGATCGGCTCTCCGTTCACGTATGCCACGGGCTCGCTCGCCGCGGCGACGGCGCCCCAGGCCAGGCATGCAACGAGGAGGATGCGCGTCATGACGTGGCTTCCTTGTCCTCGGGGATGAGGCCGATCCGCCGCACTGCCCCCCGGAGGTTCTTGGAGAGCCGCCTGTACTGCTCCTCCAGGTCCGGGGTCACCGAGCGCGGCGTCTTGTCGAGGGCTTGCTCGAAGTGGCGCATCGTGACCACGGTCGCGTCGAGGGCCTCCCGGAGGGCGATCCGGCCCGCCTTGCGGCACACCTCGGCGATGTCGGCCCCCGTGTAGCCGGTGGTGCGCGCGGCGAGCCTGTCGAGGTCCACGTCCGGGGCGAGGGCCATCCCTTTGGTGTGGACGCGGAAGATCGCGAGCCGCGCCTTCTCGTCCGGCACCGGGACGTAGATGAGCTCGTCGAACCTCCCCGGCCGAAGGAGGGCTGGGTCCACGAGGTCGGGGCGGTTCGTGGCCCCAATCACCACCACCCCCCGCAGCTCCTCCAGGCCGTCCACCTCGGCGAGCATCTGGTTGACGATCCGCTCCGTGGCGTGGGGCTCGCCCACGGCCGTCCCGCGGCGGGGGACGAGGGCATCGAGCTCGTCGAGGAACACCACGGCTGGGGCGACCTGCCGCGCGCGCCGGAACACCTCCGCGATCCGCTGCTCGCTCTCCCCGTACCACTTGGAGAGGAGCTCGGAGCCCTTCGCGGTGATGAAGTTGGCCTGGGATTCGTTCGCCACCGCCTTGGCCAGCGTCGTCTTCCCCGTCCCCGGGGGCCCGTAGAGGAGGATCCCTTTGGGCGGCGTGACCCCCAGGCGGCGGAACGCATCGGGATTGGTGAGGGGAAGCTCCACCGCCTCGCGAAGGAGCTGCTGGACCTCCTCCAGCCCCCCGATGTCCTCCCAGGTCACGGTGGGCACCTCCACCATCACCTCCCGCATCGCCGACGGCCGGACCTCCTTCAGCGCCCGGTCGAAGTCCTCCCACCGCACGATGAGCTCGTCGGCGACCTCCTTGGGGATCCCCTCCTCGTCGAGGTTGATCTTGGGGAGGAGTTTCCTCAGGACGTTCATCGCCGCCTCGCGCGCGAGCGCGGCGATGTCGGAGCCCACGAACCCATGGGTCAGGCCAGCGAGTCTGTCCAGATCTACATCCGGGGCGAGGGGCATCCCCCGCGTGTGGACCATCAGGATCTCCTTGCGGCCGTCCCGATCGGGGACGCGGACCTCGATCTCGCGGTCGAACCGCCCCGGCCGCCTGAGCGCGGGGTCGATCGCCTCCACCCGGTTCGTGGCCGCGATCACGATCACGTTTCGCCGCTGGCGGAGCCCATCCATGAGGGTGAGGAGCTGGGCCACGACCCGCCGCTCGACCTCGCCCGTGACCTCGGCCCGTCGCGGGGCGATCGAGTCCAGCTCGTCGATGAAGATGATCGCCGGGGCGTTCTTCTCCGCCTGCTCGAAGATCTCCCGCAGCCTCCCCTCCGACTCCCCGTAGAAGCGGGACATGATCTCCGGGCCGGAGAGGGCGATGAAATGGGCATCGGTCTCGTTGGCGACCGCCTTGGCGAGCAGCGTCTTCCCCGTCCCCGGGGGACCGTAGAGGAGGACCCCTCGCGGGGGCTCGATCCCCAGCCGGTCGAACAGCTCCGGCTTCTTCAGGGGGAGCTCCACCATCTCCCGGATCTTCTGGATCACGCCGCGCAGCCCGCCGATATCCTCGTAGGCCACCTCCGGCACGTCCCGGCCCCGCTCCGCGACCTCGACGTGCTCGGGGAGGAGCTCGATCCCCGTGTCGGGGGTGATACGCACGAGCCCGCCCGGCTGGGTGCTCACCACCTTGAGGTGGATTTCCCCGAGGCCGAACGTCGGCCCCATCTGCTGCGCGAACTCCCGGAAGATGCGCTCGAACAGGAGGTCGCCTCCGAAGGGGCTCCCCTCGGCACGGGCCGCGGTGGACACGACGTCCCCGGTCCGGACGACGCGGCCGACGAGGACCGCCCGCAGGCTGTCCGGGTGCGCGACGAGGTGGAGCCCCTTCCGGGCGGGAGCGAGGGTGACCTGGGTCGCGGGCTTCCACTTCGCCTTCCTCACCTGAACCGTGTCCCCGACCCCCACACCGGCGTTGGCGCGGATGAGACCGTCGATGCGCACGATATCCAGTCCCGCATCAGCCTGGTAGGCCACGGCGGCGATCGCGCCGCTGACGCGGGCTCCCTCGAGCTCGACCGGCTCCCCGGGGGATATCCCAAGGGATGCGATGTGCTCTGCCGAAAGGCGAGCAATCCCTCGCCCCACGTCCGGCTGATGGGCCTCGGCCACCTTCAGTTTGAGTTCCACCTGCTCTTCCTTCTGCGGCATCCTGTTCTCCCTCCGGATGTCAGTATGGTAGCGTGTACGGGAGGGGGGCGCTACGGAGGGGCTATAATCGCCAGCGTGCGCTTGTTCTATTGCCTCGAGCTTCCCGATCCGGTGCGGGACGATCTTGCCCGCCTCTCCCGGGAGTTCCAGCTCCGGATCCGAGGTGGGTCGTGGGTCGCTCCGGGGAACCTTCACGTGACGCTGCGCTTCCTGGGGGAGGTGGGGGAGGAGCTCGCGGCGTCCCTGGCGGGGCTCGGGCAGGAGGCTGCCTCGCGGGTGGAGTCGTTCGGGTTGTTCCTCGATCGGTTCGGAGCTTTTCCGCACCCCGGCCGGGCGCGCGTGCTGTGGGTGGGGCCAAGCCAGGACAGCGCCCCGTTCGCCATCCTTGCCCAACAGGTCGAGGAGGGCGTCCAGGCCTTGGGGTTCCCGCCCGAGAGGCGGCTTGCCCACCCGCACGTGACCCTGGCGCGGCTCCGCATCCCTCAGGACCTCGCCGCGGTGATCGGGGGGGCCGCTTCTCCCGCCCTTCACGCGCGGGTGGACGCGCTGACCCTGATGCAGTCCGAGCTGCGGCCGAAGGGACCCTTGTACACCCCGGTCGCGCGGTGGGCGTTGGGAGGGGGGCACCGTGCCGTATGAGATCCTCGACCACGAGGCCGACGCCGGGGTGCGAGGGATCGGGAGGACGGTAGAGGAAGCGTTCGCCGAGGCGGCGCGGGGGATGTTCGCCCTCATGGCCGATCTGGACCGAGTGCAGGAGCGGGGAGAGGTGACGGTCGAAGTCAGGGCTGACACCCTCGAAGGGCTCCTCGTGGCGTGGCTGGGGGAGCTCCTGCGGGAGCGGGACGTGCGGGGGATGCTCTTCTCCCGGTTCGAGGTCCGGATCGGGCAGGCAGGAGAGGGGCGCTGGCTCGAGGGTCGGGCGTGGGGGGAACCGATCGCTCCTCGGCATCGGCTAGGGGTCGAGGTGAAGGCGGCGACCTACGCGGGTGTGCGCGTCGAAAGGCGGGGGGATGCGTGCATCGCGCAGTGCATCGTGGACCTGTGAGGGAGGAGACATGGAGC
>DSBZ01000100.1 GCA_011057175.1 Candidatus Acetothermia bacterium | reverse complement strand
TGGCAGTGGCGATGGAGGGCCTGAACGGGTACGGGCGTCCGTTGGACCGGATGGTCCAGGAGAGAGGCTACCAGTTGCAACGTGAACAACCTCAAGCTTGCCCGGTTCAGAGAGATCTTCCGTGGGGCAGCCAAGACCGACCGTCTGGACACCCGGAAGATCCTCGAGCTGTTCCAGCTGAAGGACCACCTGCCTCTTGCCAAGGACGTCCGCCAGGAGGTGCCACGAGTACCTCTGGTGAACGAGAAAGTGAAGCGCCTCAGCCGACGGCGTCGGCAGCTCGTGAACGAGAAGGTCCGGGTGGTGAACCGGATGCAGGCCGACCTTCAGGCAGTGTGTCCCGAACTCCTGCGGTTCCTCTCGTCACGGGACGATCTGCGGAAGCTTGCGAGAATGCACAGAAAGAGCGTGCTTGAGATCTCGGGGATCAGGAAGGGAGTACGCCGGAGTCATCACGGAGTGGCAGGGGCAAGCCGAGTTCTCCCCTGAGGGGGACTACGTGAGCCCGATGATCATCGCCGATGCCCGGCGCATCCTGGACTGCTGGGAGAGATCGCCGCACTGGATGCGGCCATGGAAGCCCTCACCCAGGAGTGAGAGATCGGACAGCGGTTGGCGACGATCCCCGGGTTCGGGAAGACATCAGTAGCCGAGCTTGCTGGGGAGATCGGGACGGGGGACCGGTTCGCTTCCGAGGCGAGTCTGGCCCTGTACGGGGACTACGAGCGCCGGGAGGTCTCATGCCCCAGTTGAAAGAACCAGCGGGATGTTCAGATCTTGTTCCGTGCATCAACCTGGGGCGAAGGGGCGCCACCGGATCTCGGTCTCAGGATGCGGAGGCTGTGGACGGCTCGGCGGATCCCCCGTGAAACACGTGGCGATCGTCCGGGCGTAGGAAGCGCTGGAACTCCAGTTCGTACCCGCCGGGATCGCGACAGAAGAACCGCTCGATCCCTAGGTCATCCCGCTGCTCGATGGAGGTGATCTCAAGGGCTCCCGCTTCTCCGACCCGTGCCCGCCACGCTGGCAGGTCCTCGACGACGACGGGCACGAGGACCGCACTCGTTGGCTGGGGTCGGAGGTGCCCCCGCGCACCGTCCACGAGTCCCAGGAAGCTTCCCGCCGCAAGGCGAAGAAGCAGGGCCCACCCTTGGTCCACGACGGCGGGGAGTCCCAACCCGTCGCGCCAGAACCGGGCCGCTGCGTCGAGGTCAGCGTAGTACAGGTTGGCGATCGTCGCATCGACCAGGCCACTGTTCCCGCGCCTTCGGCTGCGCTACGCTTCCTCCCTTTGTAGGGCCTCGATCAACGCGGTGCGCAGCTCCCACGGAAGGGAGACGCCCTTTTTCGTCGGCAGCCACTGCCCGTCGTTCCCCTCGAAGAGTTGGCGCAGGTCGAGGTACGCCTTCCCCCGGAACTGCGTTCTCCGCACGACGACCTTCTGGCCCGGAGCCCGTTCGAACTCGATGATCATCCTCTCTTCGTCCACGGTTCCTCCTTCGGACGGGACCGACCCGCCCGCGTCCTGGTACCGATTCTAGGCCCTTCCCGCGCCGGGATCACCCGCTCCGTCCTCCACATGCTACACTCCGCCTCGGCCCCGAGGGAGGGTCGCGTGGGGAGCAGATTGAAGGTGCAACGAGGAGGGTGGTGCTCGTTCCTCTGCGCGCTTCGCGAGGCCTACAATGAGGAGGGTCCGCAGGCCCTCGCCGGGCTCTGGTCCTCCGGGAGGAGGGATCGGCGCGTGGGCCCTCTCGTCCGGGCGATCGAGCTCGCCTACCCCGTGGGTCGCGTCCTCTCCGTGGCGGCGGAGCTCGACGAGCGGATCCTCCACGACGGGCTTGGGATGGCCTCCCGCTGGCTTCTGGATCGGTGGGTGCCGGGGTGGCGGGCGATGATCCCCCCGCGCACGGCGGAGGTGCTCGCCTCCGCTCCGATTCTCATCCACGGGAACCACCCCTCTCTTCTCACCCCGTTCCTCGTGGCGGCCACGGCCCTCCGGCCCGATCTGAAGATCATCTCGGCGAGCTTCCTCGAGCGGCTCCTGCCGAGCTACGCTCCCTACTCCCTCCCTGTCACCCTGCGCAACGACCAGTGGGGTGAGCAGTTCCGAAGGGGTGGTCTCCCGAGGGTGCTCGTGGTCATGCTCCTCCGCCACCTCGAGCCACCTGCCCCGCGTGAAGAGGCGAAGGGGGCCAATCGGCGAGCGATCGCGAGCGCGGCAAGCCATATTCGGTCCGGGGGGGCGGTCCTCATCGCCCCCGCAGGATGGAGCCTCCGCCGCTGGCCATGGCATCCTGGGATCGGGCGGATCGTCCAGTCCCTCTCCCGCGAGCCGGGACCGGCCCCCGATTACCTCGTCCCGTTCCGCGAGGAGGCGTCCTCGGATGCCCGGGTGCGGGCCCTCCTCGGAGGTGGGCCGATCGCCCGCCTGAGGAGGAGCCTCGACCGGCGCCCGGTCACGATCCGCTACGGCCCGCCCACGCTCCGGTCCGCGCTGGAACCCCTCCCCACGGAGGTGGTGGCCATCACCCGCCTCCTCCAGGACCGGTACGAAGGCCTGTTCCGTCGCCCTAGAGGATGAGCAGGCTGCTTGCCGCAGTGATGAGGAGGGCGAGGAGGCTTGGCACGAGGAGCCTTCTCCACACGGACCCGAGCGGAACGCCGGCGTACTCGGCGGACACGGTGAGGCAGGGATGGAGGGGGGACAGGAGGTACCCGAGGTAGGAGGCGAGGTAGGTCGTGGCAAACGCCCACGGGGCCATCGCTCCGTACGATCCGATGTAGATCGGGATGACGAGGGACACGGCCGCCTGCTGGCGGCCCGTGGCGAACCCGAACAGCCACCCCACGCCCACGCACAGGGCAGCAGGGGGGAGGGAGAGCGCGGCGATGCGTGTGGGGAGGGTCGATCGCTGGAACACAGCGAGGTACGTGAACACCCCGATCACGATCAGGCCGAACCGCCACGGCCGCTCCCGCCGGAGGAGGGAGAGGAAAAAGGGCCGCGGCGCCCTTCCCGCCAGAGCGAGGGTCAGGCTCACCGCGATCCCGACCACGGTGGCAATCTCAGGCATGGGAAGGGGGGCCATCCGTTTGAGGACGAGATCGAGAAAGGGGGCGGCGAGGAGGATCCCCAGCGCGAGGGCGCCCCCCCACCGCGAGCGGGCCGCCGTGAGGTCCATCCGCCCCGACACCGCGCGCAGGAGGGCCAGGTAACCCCCAATGACGAGGAGGATCACCGTCGGGACCTGATAGGGGAGGATGCCCCATACGTCGAGGCCCGCGAGCGCGGCCCCGGTGATGAGGGCTGGGGAGAGGGGGTAGATCGGGTGGAGGGTGTGGCGGAACCACACGTTGGCCGCTGCCCGGACCTCGGGGGGGCTTCCCCCGGCTCGCTCGACCAGGGGCGAGGAGAGGAGCGCCCCTCCGGGCATGGGGAGCATCCCGAGGATCGCCGGGGCGAGGGCGTACACCGCCCTCCGTCCCCGAGGGAGCCCAGCGAGGAGGTCCTCCATCCGCCCGCTTGCTATCAGCGCCCCCCCGATGAGGGGGATGAGGGTCATCGCCAGTGCCAGGAGCAGCACGCTCGGGCTCATCCACACGGAGAGGAACGCCCCACCGAGCTCGGTGGGGGACAGGGTCAGCCCACCCAGGGCCAGCGCCCCCACGATCATCGCCCCCCACAGGTTCCACCGGGCGAGCACGACGAGGAGGGAGAGTGACAACACAAACGCAAGCCATGGCAGCATCCCGGGTCTCCGCGCCTGGAACGGGCCTGCCCTCAGCAGGCAGGCCATCCTCGTCATTCCCTACAGGCCGAGCTGGCCCAGGCTCTCGGGCTGGAAGTACTCGTCGGGGACCTCTTCCGCGGACCGAGCCTCGATCACCACCGTCGCTCGGCTCCCCTGGAGGGGGCTCTCCACGACGAGTGCGCCCGGCCGGAGGCCGACCTCGTCCGTCACCAGTTCGGGCACGGCGAGGATCCGGGCGAGCTTCCCCGCGCGGTCGAAGAACTCGGCCCGGAGGACGATGAACGCGTCGCGGTGGACCCAGAGGACGATCCGGGTCCACTCGCTTCCGAGCTGGGTCGGGGTCAGGTCGAGGGTCCACGCAGGATGCCCCGCCACCTGTGCCTCTCCCGTCAACGTCGCTTCGTACCCCTCACGGTAGCTGAATCCCGACGCCACGTCGTTGTAGGTAATCCCGCTTCCGGCGATGAACTCGTCCTTGCGCTCGCCTTCGCTCACGAGCTCCTTGAGGATCTCCAGGTCCGGGAGCCACAGCCACATCCGCCCCGTCCCCTCCTTGGGGGTGTGGGCGAGGTACAGTGTCCCGGCCACGAGCTCCGGGGCCGTGTACAGGAGCAAGGTCCTCACGGTCCCGTCCGGGTACTCCTTCGCCCACACCCGGAACGCGGATTCGGCCGTGGGCTGCCCGGGCTCCTCGATCGTCACCGTCAGGGCCACGTGCAGACTCCCGGTTCTCGTTCCGAAGAAGCTCTCCTTCTCCACCCGCTCCAGGATCTCCTCCGCGGTCAGGGCCTGGCCTGCGGCCACCGCTCCCGCGGCCAGGACCGCCACCGTTGCCGTCAGCCAACGTCTGCTGTTCACGATCGCCCTCCTTTCTCTTTCCCTTGAACGCCGACCCCTCCTCCGCGCGGGGTCCAGGGCAGGATCCACCCCGGGCGGACCCAGGCCAGGACGGCGGGGAGGACGAACATCGCCCCGATCAGGCTCGTTACCAACGTCACCGCGATGAGCCACCCGAACGTCTGCAGTGCTCCAAAGCTCGACAGGAGCATCACGAGGAAGCCGAGGGTGAGGGTCGCGGCGTTGACGAGGATCCCCCGGCCCGTGGTGCGCACGGTCTCCACCAACGCCGCGCCGTGGGCGCGGCCCGCGCCCCGCTCCTGCCGGTATCGGGACAGGAAGTGGACCGCGTAGTCCACGCCGATCCCCACGGTGAGGCTGGCGATCATCACCGTGGCCATGTCCAGGTACGCCCCGGCGTAGCCCATGACCCCGAAGTTCCCCGCCAGGCTGACGAGGAGGGGAAGGAGGGCGAGGAGCCCCGTCCCCACCGATGCCATGAGGAGGGTCACGATCAGGGCCACTGCCCCCAGGCTGGCCCCCAGGCTCACGATTTGTGACTGGATGAGCTTCTGGGACAGCTGGACGTACAGGGCGGGGGACCCCGTCACGTACGCCGACTGGACCTGAGGCGGCTTCTCCGCACGCAGGAACTCCTCCACGTCCCGGGTGAGGGCGCTGTAGCCCGAGAGCCCGACCGACCGCACCCGGGCCGCGACCCGGCCTTGGGAGAACCCATGGGCCGCCGTCCCCCGCGTCACCTCGCCCCCCCCGTTCTCGTAGAGGAGAAGGATCTGGGCCACCGCGCGGGCGGTGTCCGGGATCCGGTAGAAGTCCGGGTCATCCCCGCGGAGGGTGAAGTAGGTTTCCTTCACGAGGTCGGCCAGAGACGAGGTGGAGCCCACCTCGGGCCGGGCCTCCAGGAACGCCTGCAGCCGCTCGAAGAACCGCAGCACCTCGGGGTCCTTGAGCCCATCGGTGCGTCCGGTGTCCACCACCACCGACAGCTCCTGGCTCCCCCCGAACCGCTCCTCCACCGCCGCCAGCCCCTGGACCACGGGCGAGTCGCTCCGGAAGTACCGCGTGAGGTCGGACTCGACCCGCAGGCGGGGGACCCCGCTCAGAAAGAGGGCGCACACGGCGATCGCTATCCCCACGGTGAGGGCCGGGTGGCGGGCCACGAACCCGACCCCGCGGCCGACTGCGGCGTCGAACAGCCGCCGGCCGCGGCGGTCACGGGGAGGCGCGAGGGGAAGGAGCGCAAGCAGGGCTGGGATGAGGGTCAGGGAGAGGACGAACGCGGCCAGGGTCCCGAACGCAGCGAACGCCCCGAACTCCCGGGTCGGGACCAGGAACGAGGAGAGTAGGGTAAGGAACCCTGCGGCGGTGGTGAGGGCCGCTCCCGCGATCGGGGTGAGCATCACCTGGGCGATGGCCAGGGCCAACGCCCGACGATCTCCGCCCTGGCGCGCAACCTCGGCGTGGCCGTTCACGACGTGGATCCCGTACGCGGAGCCCACCGCCACGAGGAGCACGGGGAGGAACGTGGAGATCATCGTG
>DSBZ01000263.1 GCA_011057175.1 Candidatus Acetothermia bacterium | reverse complement strand
TCGCAAAACTCCCCTCGCGGATCACGTCCTGGGTCAGTTCCGAGAAGAACCGCTCGACCAGGTTCAACCAAGAGGAACTGGTCGGTGTGAAGTGCAGGTGAAAGCGTGGATGCCTTGACAACCACTGAACGACGTTCGCCTCCTTGTGCGTACAGTAGTTGTCAACGATCAAGTGCAGCTCCAACTCCTTTGGGGCTTCCCGGTCGATTTGCTTCAGGAAGCGCAACCATTCTACGTGGGTGTGACGCTTCTCCGTTCGAGCGATGAGCTTGCCGTCCAGGTAGTTCAAGGCGGCAAACAGCGTGATCGTACCGTGTCGTTTGTAGTCGTGCGTCCTCGTGCGAACCTCTCCCACGCCAAGAGGTAGACCTGGTTGGGTTCGCTCCAGCGCCTGGCACTGGCTCTTCTCGTCACAACATAGCACCAGGGACCTCTCGGGCGGATCGAGATACAACCCAATCACGTCCCAGAACTTCTCTTCGAACCGGGGGTCATTGGACAGCTTGAACGTCTTCACCAGGTGGGGCTTGATGTCGTTTGCCTTCCAGATCCGATGCACGCTGTCCGGCGAAATGCCGACCTCCCTGGCCATCGTGCGCACAGTCCAGCGTTGGCGCGGCTTCGGGGGTTGCGTCGCCCGGGTGATGACCTGCTCAACCTTGTGCGCAGGGATAGAGGGGCGCCGTCCCCGGCCCTTCCGATCCACCAGTCCCTCCAGTCCTTCTCGCTCGAAGCGTTGCGACCACCTGTTCACACAGTTCACACTCACACCCAGCTCTTCGGCGACCTGAGACTGTTTGATGGCTTCGGCGCGACGCAGCACAATCGCGGCCCGCAGGCTGTCACGCTTGGAGATGCTGGGTGCATTCACGCGGCGCAGCAACTCCTGCCTCTCTGGTTCCGTGATCTCCACTCTGGATACCGGTCGGCCCATGGCCACAGCATACCACGTCCAGGGTGTTGAGGCATCCTATTTGTCGGACGCCACACTAGCGTTCGTTGTGGTGGGGATGTTGGTGGCATCCTGTGCTGTCGGACAGGGGCAGGTGCTCAAGATCGCGTTTGATGCGGCGGACCTCAAATCGCTCGACCCGCACTTCGCGGCGGCAACGATGGATCGGGCGGTTGTGGACATGGTGTTCAACGGCCTTGTTCGCTACAAGCCGGGCGACGTCACGGAGTTCGAGCCCGATCTGGCAGAATCGTGGGAGGTGTCCGCGGACGGACTGGTGTGGACGTTCCGCCTGCGCGAGGGGGTCCGCGTCCACCCGTTCCCCGGGGCCCCGGACGGATACGAGCTGACCAGCCAAGACGTCGTGTTCTCCCTCGCCAAAGCGGCGGATGCTGCGCGCTCCGCCTATTCGGGCGAGTACGTAGGGATGAAGGTCGAGGCGGCAGACACGTATGCTGTGCGGATCACCCTCGAACGGGCCCTTCCCGCGTCGTTGTTCCTCCCCAAGGTAGCGGATTACGCTGGCGGGTTCATCATTCCCAAGAGGGCGTACGCAGCGCTGGCCGACCAGTTCGCCACTCATCCGGTGGGAACGGGCCCGTTCCGGTTCGCGAACTACGTCCCGACTCAAAGGGTGGAGCTGGTGCGGCACGACCAGTACTTCCGTGGTCTCCCCCGGCTCGCCGGGGTGGAGGTATGGTACATGCCCGACGTCACGGCGCGGCTGAGCGCGTTGTCCACCGGCGAGATCGACATCATCGAGGGAGTGCGAGAGCAGGCGTGGGTGGACGTCGTGAAGCGGATCCCGAACCTGGCGGTGGACGTGTTCGGCCCAGGGGAGACGGAGGTCCTCCACCTCAACATGACCAAGGACCCCATCTCCAGCTTGCTGGTTCGGCAGGCGATTGCCTACGCGATCGACCGAACGGAGGTGATCACGGCGATCGGTGCCGATGTCGCGGAGCCTCTCTGCGGGGCCGTCCCACCCTATCTCGCTGGCGGCCTCACCTGCGACGAGGTGAAAGCGGCAGGGCTTCTGTACGAGCAGAACCTCGCTCTCGCCCGGGCCCTGCTCGCTGCTGCCGGGTACCCGACCGGGTTCGAGATCAGCGCCAACATCACCGAGCGGGCATCGTACCGTAAGCCGTTCGAGAACATCCAGGCTCAGTTGGCGCGGGTCGGGATCGCCCTCAAGATCACAGTGGTGGACCACTCCTCGTTCCACACGCTGATCCGGCAGGACGTCAATCCTCTCGTTCATTACGAGGCGTGGCGGCCGAGCGCAGACGCGTTCCTGACCCGATTCTACCACTCCGCTTCGATCGTCGTCAGCGGGGCGAAACCGGACACGAACTTCTCCCACAGCAAGAGCGCGGACTTCCTGATCGAACTGGCGCGCTACGAGCTCGATCCGGCGCGGCAAACAGCGATGTGGAAGGAAGCTCAACTTACACTCCTGCGTGAGGTCGCATCCTATCCGTTGTACGTGCTCAAGTTCGTGTTCGCCCGTTCAGCGCAGGTGAACTACGGCTACCCGCTCAAGTCGACATTGGCCCTCTACCCACAGGTCAACGAGCTCACGAGCAAGTAGGGATGACCGGGGGCGGGCGCAGGAGGCCCGCCCCCCTTCTCCCCGACCATGATCCGGTACGTCGTGCGGCGGCTGCTGATGGCGATCCCGACCCTTCTCGCCGTGTACACGGTGGTGTTCCTGTTCGTGCGCGTGGCCCCCGGGGACCCCGCGGTGGCCGCACTGGGGGACTACGCCTCGGCGGAGGCGGTCCAGGCGCTGCGCGAACGGATGGGGCTCAATGCTCCCCTGTGGGCTCAGTACGGCCGCACCCTTCTCGGGTACCTGCGGGGGGACCTCGGCCGCTCCCTCATCACTGGCGCTCCCATCGGCGACCAGGTGGCCGCGGTCCTTCTTCACACGCTGCAGCTCACCTTGGCCGGGGTCCTCATCGGAGCGTTGCTCGGGATCCCCACCGGCATCCTCACGGCCGTGCGCCGCAATTGTCTCCCGGATTACATCGGCCGGACGCTGGGCCTCGTCGGGCTCTCCATCCCCGCGTTCTACCTCGGGATCCTCCTCATCCTGGCGTTCGCCATGAACCTGCGGTGGTTCCCGGTCATGGGAGCGGGAGCGTTCACCGATCCCTGGGCCAACCTTCGCCACCTCGCTCTCCCCGCTCTGACCCTCGGGATCATCATGACCTCGTTCGTGTCGCGGATGACCCGTTCCTCGCTGCTCAACGTGTTGCGGGAGGACTACGTGCGTACGGGCCGCGCCAAGGGTGTTGGGGAGCGTGCCGTGGTGTACCTGCACGCCCTGCGCAATGCGCTGATCCCGGTGGTATCCGTGTTGGGAGTGCAGACGGCGGTGTTGGTGGGGGACTCCGTGATGACGGAGATCGTGTTCTCGCGGCCAGGGCTGGGGAGGTTGATGGTCCAGGCGATGATGCAGCGCGACTACATCGCGTTACAGGGGCTGATCGTGATCTACGGGGCATTCGTTGTCGCCGTCAACCTGATCACGGACCTCTCCTATGGGTTCGTCGACCCGCGCGTGCGCTATGACTAGGCCCTGGTTTCTGCAGGGTCGCAGGACGCGGGCGTTCCTCCGCAACCGCACCGCCATCGTAGGGGCAGCGTTGGCCGTGGTGTTTGCCATAGTGGCCCTGTTAGCGCCAGCCCTCGCCCCTCGTGACCCGCTGGAACAGAACGTGTACAACATGCTCGCCAGGCCGGGGGGGAGCCACCTCCTCGGTACCGACGACCTGGGACGGGATGTCCTGTCCAGGATCCTCTACGGAGCGCGGGTCTCGCTCATCGTGGGGTTGTCCTCGGTTCTCATCGGAACCGTGGTGGGGGTATTCGTAGGGTTGCTGGCTGGCTACTTCGGGGGTTTCCTCGAGCTGATCGTGATGCGGGTGGTGGACGTCTTGATGTCGTTTCCGGTCCTGGTGATGGGGCTCATGTTCATGGCGATCTTGGGGCCGGGGATGGACAAGCTCATCCTGGCCATCGGCCTCGTCCTCTCCCCCCAGATCGCGCGGCTGACCCATGGCGCGATGGTGGCCCTGCGGGACATGGAGTACATCACGGCAGCCCGCTCTGTGGGATCCGGTCCGTGGCGTATCCTGCGCCGCCACGTGCTTCCCAACGTGCTGGGGGAGATCCTGGTGATGGCCACCCTTTGGATGGGCACTGCCATCCGGGTTGAGGCCAACCTTTCCTTCATCGGGCTAGGAGTTTCGCCTCCCACCCCCACTTGGGGGAACATGATCCGGGAGGGCGTGCGGTGGTTGGCGGTGACCCCATGGCTCGCCGTGTTCCCAGGCATTGCGATCCTCCTCGCTGTCCTAGCGTTCAACATGGTCGGGGATGGTCTGCGCGATGCCATGGATCCCAAGCTCCACTAGCGAGAGTCGAGGCCACGTTCTTGCCGTGGTTCGCGCCCGAGACCTGTAGGAGGCAGCGCCAGTGGATCGATCTCTCCTCACAGCGCTCACGAGAGCCGAGCTGGTAGAACTGGTCGAGGACGGGGCTAGGAACTGGCTCGCCATGGACGGGTTGTGGTTCCTCGCGGCGGAGGAGCGGTTCGGCCTCCAGACGGCGATCGAGCTCGACGGGGTGGTGTGGGAGCGGTTCTCCCCGATCGAGGCCCGGCGGATCCTCCGACGGCGGGGGATCGCTCCCGGGGGCGGCTTGGTCGCGCTGGCGGAGGCCCTGCGGTTCCGGCTCTATGCGCGGCTGAACGAGCAGGAGCTGGAGTGGACCGATCGGGGGACGCTCGTCCTGCGCATGAAGACGTGCCGGGTCCAGGAGGCGCGAAACCGGGACGGCCGGCCGCCTTTCCCCTGCCGGGAGGTGGGCCCCGTGGAGTACGCTGCCTTCGCCCGAGCCGTGGACAAGCTGATCCAGACCCGCTGCCTGGGCTGCCCGCCGGAGCGGCCGGAGGGGGCGTGGTGCGCTTGGGAGTTCGCTACCGCCGCGGCTGGATGATCTCGTCCACGATCCCGTACGCCTTCGCTTCCTCGGCGCTCATCCAGAAGTCGCGGTCCGTGTCCTTCTCGATCTTCTCTTTCGGCTGGCCGGTGTGCTTGGCGAGGATCTCGTTCACCCGGTCGCGGGTCTTCATGATCTCGTCGGCGTAGATCTTGAGGTCGATCGCCTGGCCGCCCACGCCGGACACCCACGGCTGGTGGATCAGGATCTTCGAGTTGGGGAGCGCGAACCGCTTTCCCTTCGCTCCCCCGACGAGGATGAGCGCTGCCGCCGAAGCGGCCACCCCCACGCAGATCGTGCGCACCGGGCACTTCGTCGTCTGCATCGTGTCGTAGATCGCAAGCGCCGCGGAGACGTCGCCCCCGGGGCTGTTGATGTAAAGCTGGATGTCCTTCTCTGGGTCCTCGGCCTCGAGGCTCAAGATCTGGGACACGATCCACTCCGCCCCCACGTACTGCATGACCCGCCCCGGGGCCCCGGTGATGATCGTCCCCGAGAGGAAGATGATCCGGTCGGCAAACAGCCGCGCCAGGACCTGGTCATAGTAGGACATCAGCCGTTCCTGCTCGGTGAACCGCTGCATCTTCATCGTTGCCTCCTCGCTTGGGCGATGATCCAATCCGCGGCCTGCTCAACAATGAGGACAGCCCGCACCGTCTCCTCGTCCCGCCCCTGTTCCTCGGCCCGCCGTCGCACCTCGTCCTCGTCCGGCCGTAGTCCCTTCGCCCTCGCCACGGCCTGGGCGACGATCTCCCGGCGCAGCTTCCGGCGGAGGGCCTCCTCGAGCTGGGGCCGCTGGGCGGGGGAGAGACGCAGCTCCTTCGTCTCATCGGCCACGGCTTGGGCGAGCAGGGTCGGGGGGACCTCCACCTGGAGCGAGTCGGCAAGGGCATCGAGCGCCGCCAGGCGCCACGCCCGCTGCCGCCGCGCTTCCGCAGCCTTCGCAAGTTCTGTCCGCACCGCTTCGGCCAGCGCCTCCCACGACGGGTGCCCGTAGTGGCCGGCCGTCTCCTCGGGCGAGGGGAGGAGGAGGCGGTATACGCCGGTCACGGCGAACCCCTCCGCTCTCCCTTCCCCGTCGGTGAGGGTGAGCCTCTCCCCTGCCCTGACCCCGAGGAGCTGCTTCCCGATCGGGCGCGAGGCCGTGGCTTCCCCCTCCCAGTCGTGGTCCCCCCGCTGGAGGCGCACTACGTCCCCTTCCTCGGCCGGGCCTTCCTTCGGCGCGAGGAGCGCCGCCTCGCGGCGGAGGTCGGCGAGCGCGGCGCT
>DSBZ01000069.1 GCA_011057175.1 Candidatus Acetothermia bacterium | reverse complement strand
CGATCGCCAGAGCGTCCCTCCAGATGGCGGCGGATCTCCTCGATGTGGAACGCCTCGTGCCACAACGCTCGGCGGAGAACCTTCCGGAGCGTCCACCCCTCGGTGAACGTCCCCGACCAGGTGGTTTAGGGCGCCTCCACCACCCTCGCCGGGGCCGTGGCGAACAGCTCGCGCAAGACGGGCTCGGCCGCGGCGCTTGACTCGGAACACGCGGGTGAGATCCTGCGTTTCGATGGAGAACTCCCGGCCTGCCATGCACCCCTCCTGGGCCACTGCAGCCAAGGCAGCAGCCCGTAGCCCAGAAGTTTACCCGACCGCGATCAGGTACTCTCTCACCCCACCATCCCGCTCCCCCCCGTGGGGGTGAGGGGACAGAGCGGGCGGGCCGGAGCCTTGCGTCCGGCAGGGAGGGCTCTCGAAGGAGTCCTCCAAACTCCGCTCTACTCGCTCATCGAACCGGGAACAGGGCCCACAGCAGGGCCTCGACATCGGGCGAGAGGTCGCTCACCACCGCCTCACGGGAGTAGATCACCACCTCCTTCGTCCGGAGGACGATGTCGAACCCCTGCTCTCGCGCCACCTGCTGCGCGAGTTCCACGATCTTCGCCGCCGCCACCTGGGTCAGGAGCTGGTCCAACTGTTGGAACGCCGTCTGAAGCTGGTGCAGACGGTCAGAGAACCCCGACGGATCACGGATCGTAGTCTGGGCCTCCTTGATCAGCGCCTCGGCCTCCGATTCCAACGGTCGCGCTTCGGAGCGGAGGCTCACCAGGTCCGCTCTCATGTTGAGAAACCCGGGCGAGGCGATCATCTTGTCGAGCATCGCCAGGTTCACGTTCAGGGACGCCCGGATCAGCTCCGCCTGCAGACGGAGGTAGCGCTGCTGGTACGCAGCCAGCCCGATCCTCCCGGCCGCGTAGTCAGCCTGAAGGGACTGGATCTCGCGGGCCTTCGCCTCCATCGCTGCCCGCTCCGCCTGCACTTGGGGGAGGAACACTCGGGTGAACAGGGTCTCCGCATCCACGACCGCGATCCGCACCGGAGGCGGTGCGACGAGCCCTTCCAGCCTTTCTTTCTGGGCCTGGACAACCTCTTCGAGCGCCACCACCCGCGCGGCAAGCTCCTCCAGGCGGGCCTCCAGCAGCCTCACCTGGTCCATCTCATCCGGAAGGACGGGCTCGGCAGGTGCTTCTCGCACAAGGTCCCGGCCCGCTATGGACATCCGCACGTCCATCGTCCCGATGGACGACCCGGACGCCACGATGTCCCCCGCAAAGGAGATTGTGATGGCCGACTCGACGTCGTGCCCAGAAGCCAAGTCCACCACGGAGATACCAGAGAACGTCCCCTCCATGACGAACTCCGTGGGCCCGAGGAATGGGTCCTCTTCACCTCCCCCGATGTCGAACTCGCCCTCGATGGTCAGCACGGCCACGGCTTGCCCGTTGCGCTCCTCGACCAGGTCCAGCCTGCCCACCATGTGAAAGCGGGCCGTGCCCCCGGGGATTCCCAGCCCGTCGGCGCTCGTCTCCACCGTGCGTGTCCACGTGTCCCCGACGTGCATCCACCGCGCCGGCCACCCTAACTCTGAAATCGGGATGGGGGCCGTGGGGAGGACTACCTCGCCGAGATCCTCGTACCCGCCGAATCGGAACAACCGAAGCCACGAGACCTTCCCCACATCGCTCACGTACTCCTCGACCACACGGGGGGAGGTCACCGTTCCTGTATCTTCGAGGACGGTGAGTCGCACGATGAAGGAACTGCCCCCCCCGTGCCGTTCCATCACCACCTGTTCGATGACCATCCGAGCGGTCATCTCCATCGGCATGTGCACGCCCATGGTCGTCATGTCGAAGGTCATGGACATCTCCGCTTCCGACACCCGCCGGTCCCCCAAATCGGCGCGAACCTGTAAAAGGACGGATCCCTCGGGCGGCTCGACCCCCGCCAGCGGAGAAACCAACGGGAACCGGTCGACCTGGGCGTCCGTCGGGTCCTCGGCCGGGACCACCTCGTGGGGAACGTCGCCGATCCCATCGCCGTTGGCGTCCGTCCCCAGGTAGTCCTCCCACCAGTTCCCGACACGCCCGTCATCCCACTGCACCGCTCTCGCCGTCCCGGTGGCGTGGTGAGCGTTGGAGCGGAACGTGTTGAGGGTGAAGGTGACATCCACTACATCGCCGTCTAGCTGAACTCCAACGTGGTTGTTCTCCAACACGCACGCCACGACCCACCCGTTCTCCACGTCTTCCAGCCACAGCCCAGCCTCGGACGCCCCGCGGAAGGTGGCCCCTTCGATCACGAAGTGGGCCTGGGTGTTCACGATCCGCAGGGCGAACGGTCCGCCCTCGGCATCGAAGGCGCCTGTAATCACGAACGGATCCCGGGTCGTCCCCGACCCCGTTACGCCAGGCACGTGGAGGAACCCCCCGTCACCGTCCACCTCGATGCCTCCCGCCATAGCCCCGAGGCCGATGAGGCACAGACCCGCCAGCCCCAGCACTGCGCCCACGAACACCCCTATCGTCGCGCGCCTCCATTGCCCGTTCATCTCCGATCCCTCCTCGTCGCTACTCCCGCCGGTCGAGTTCGCCGCCGTCTGTGGTCAGGAGGAAGTCCAGGTCCGCAGGGCAGACCTCACCGAATCTGTTCCCCCCCGGAAGCTCGGGCCAGGGGATGAGGTTGCGGCGGCCGGCGACGTAGCCGGCGAACACGCTGTCGGTGGTGATGCACGGCCGTTCGAAGAGGAGCACGCCGTAACGCTGGTTGCCCTGGATTACGTTCCCCTCGAGGGTGGCCTCAGCGGAGCCCGCGATGTAGACGCCTTCCCACCCGTTGTCCACGATGCTGCAGCCGGTGATCGAGACCCGAGCGAACTCGTTTATCGAGATGCCTCGTCTTTGGTTGCCGACGATGCTGGAACTCTCGATGCGCGCATAGGAGGCGTCGGTCAAGCCTACGCCTTCCCGGTTGCCCTTGGCCATCACCTCGTCGATCACGCTCTGCGCCTCCCCGGTGAGCCAGATGCCGGAGAAGGCGTTGTCGGAGACGGTGCAGTCTGCGATAGTGCTGCGGGAGCTGTCGGCAAGCCAGATGCCCGTGGCCGCGTTGTCGAAGACGTGCGTTCGGCTGAGCGTGGCCTGTGCCGTGCCCTTGAGCCATATCCCAAAGCCGTTGTCAAACACACCGCAGTCGATCACGGCCACGCGGGACGCCGCCTCGACGAGGAGGCCTGGACCGTACATGCCGCTGCCCCCTGTCACGCCCAGCCCCTCCAAGACGACCATGCCCTCCTCGTCCTCGGGTGTGTGCACGCGGATTACGGCGGTGTCCGCCCTGTGTCCGCGGATCGTCGTCTCTTCGGCCCCGGCGCCGCGCAAGGTCAGGCTCTTTCGGATCGCCAGGTGCTCCTCCCACACACCTTGCGCCAGGCAGATGGTCGCGCCCTCGGGAGCCGCATCGATCGCCGCCTGAATCGACTCCCCCGGCCCCACGGTGACCGTGCAAGGCTCGGCCAGTGCCCCAAGTCCTGCCACACACACAAGAGCAACCACACCTGCACAGCACCATCGGGTTCGGTTCATCGTGTGCACCTCCACGCCGAGCATACCACGTCCACAGGGGTTACTGCTGGACGCGGTGGAGGCGGGAAGGCAGAGCATCGGGACCGCCCTCGATGGACCTGGTGTCAGGGCGTGCACCGGCCACACCTGACGCTGCCACGCCAGCACCGCGGAGTTGTGCGTGCGCGGGCGGGTGACGTCCCACGTTCCCCCGACGTTCTCCCGCTGGACCGCGACGATGCCCTCGGATGAGGCAATCGCCGCGAGCCACTACGCACCGAGCGTAACGCCTTCCCCCTGTGGCGAGGCCCGTCCCGTGAACGCACCGAGTCGGGAACAGCGCACGCCGCGGCCATGCCGTCATGCGGGTCGGAAAAGTGCTAGACTGAGGTCGTCGGATGCCCCTGGGAAGGTTCTGGGCATGATGACCGTGCGCGATGGACGACCTCGCTCCCGTGCGCCGGCTTGTCGGGCTGGTGAACGTGACTGAACCGGAAGGGGAGGAGCACCGGGTCCGTACGGTCCTGATACGTAACCGCCAGAACAGAGGAGCCGGGGCTCAAGGAGGCGTACCCATGAGGTACACACGAGGAAGGCAGGCAAGTCGGTTCCTGTGGCTCGTCGTGTTGGCGCTGGCCGTGGCGCCGCTGACGGGCCTGGCGAGTACCCAGGTCGATGTCGTCGTCAGCAACACGTCTTGCGCGAGCTTGACGATCACGCAGGTTGGGTTCTTCCGTGGTTTCTTCCCTCTCCACTTCCAGTTCACGTCGGTGACCGTGCCGATGGGGCAAACACGGACGCTCAACTACGAGCTGTCGCAGGCCCCGACATCGCTCACGATCGGTGGCACCCGCGATGGCCAGTCGTTCCAGGCGAGTGTCCCCGTGCCGGGGCAGACCTCGTTCGCGTGCGGGACCATCAATGTGACCGTCGGGGGAGCGGCACCGCCGCCGGGGGTGGGCACGGTCCAGCTGACCCGCTGGTCGATCCCAACGGCGAACGCCCATGCCCAGGGCATAGGTGTCGCCGCCGATGGGAAGGTCTACTTCACCGAGTACAACACGAACAAGATCGGCCAACTGGATCCGGCCACGAATCAGATTCGTGAGCGCTCGGCCGACGGTGGGCCGTACGGGCTGTACGTCAGCCCAGGGGGGACGCTCCACTACACGTTGGCGGGGGCGAACGCCGTCGAGACCATGGTGTTCCACGGCGGCACGAGCCGGGCCAATCTGCCGACGCCCGCCGCGTTTCCCGGGACGCTCGTCGCCGCACCCACAGGTCCGGGACAGGTGAACCTGTGGCTCCCCGAACGCAACGCGGGCAAGGTGGCCCGGTTCGCACCCGCCCAGATCCCGATCCCCATGATCTACATCACCACGCACCCGACGACGGTGCTGCCGACGACTGCGCAACTGACCGGTGCCTCGAGCGTCGTGGTCCCCCAGTTCGACCCAGGGAACCCCATGTTGCCTCCCCCGATCGCGCTCGTGATGCCTACGGGGATACCTCCGTTCGCGGAGTGGGAAGGCCCGAGCGGAGCCAATCGCGTGGCTGTGGCGCCCGATGGGCGTATCTGGTTCACCGACGGGGGCTCCCTGGTCACGGTCTTGGACCCGACCACGAACACGCTGCTCTACTACGGACTCCCCTCGGGAACGCAGGCGCTCGCCGTGATCGTGGGGCCCAATGGCTGGGTGTGGTTCACCGACACGAGCCGACCCGCCATCGGCGTGCTCAACCCGGATAACCAAGATGTGCGGCTGTGGCCCATTCCGGGGGGCGCGCAGCCGTTCGACCTCGTGCGCAACAGCACGGGCACCATCTGGTTCACGGATCGCTTGGCCAACGCGATCGGCGAGCTCAACCCGGTTGCCAACCAGATGGTGCTCTACCCGCTGGGGGCGAACACCCGCCCTGCGTTCCTCGCGCTCGACGCGCAGGAGCAGGTCTGGTTCACCGCCGAGTGGGGCAACTACGTGGGACGGCTCGCCGTGGCGCCGGTGCTCGGTCCGCCACCGAGCGATCCGTCGCCCAGCGGGCAGGGCACGTTACAGGTGAACTCCACCCCGCCGGGCGCTCAGGTGTTCATCGACGGGGTGCACAGAGGCACCACGCCCCTCACCGTGCAGGTGGCCGCGGGCACGCGCACGGTTGTGGTGCGGCTTTCGGGATACCCCGACGCACAGCAGACGGTGAACATCGTGAGCGGGGCGTATTACACCTTGAACGCCACGTTCGGCACTTCACCCTGAGGGAGGGGCAGGGACGTAGCAGGCGGTTTGGGTCTCTGACCGCCGACAGGGAACGTCTGGGTTATCCTCCCCCCCGGAGGCTACGGAGATGCGTAGGTTTATCTTTCGCGCCCACGACGGCGAGATCGAAGAGGAAGGGCGGAAACTCCTCGCTTCGCTTGACGTCGAGGACGTGGAGGTCATCCGCGACGAGACGGTGGCCGAGGCGTGGCTTGATGACCTGGAGGCCCGACGCACGATCTACGGCCTCGAGGAGATCCGCCAGTACCTGGAGCGGCTGATCAAAGGGTAGGTCGTAGGGAATCACTGGGGCCGCGGACCTGCGGCACGCGGGCCTTCGGCTCACGGATTCCCGCCGTGGACTTGTTTACCGCCGAGGCGCAGAGAGCGCAGAGAAAACCGTCTTTGGGATTGAATTCAAACCCGAAGCCGAATGAATGTTCACT
>DSBZ01000211.1 GCA_011057175.1 Candidatus Acetothermia bacterium | reverse complement strand
GGGGTTCGCCCAGGGGGATCAGGTGGCGGCGATCGCGGTCGCCGTGCTCATCGGCTGGGCGGCGGCGGGCATCCTCCGTCGGGCCCTGTATGAACTCACCGAGGGGGCGCTCTCCACGGCCGAGCAGGACCGGGTGGCGCAGGCGATCGCGGGGGTGGAGGGGGTGCGGAGCTGGCACAAGCTCCGCACGCGGGGCTTCGGGCAGGAGGCGTTCGTGGACGTGCATATCCAGGTGGATCCCACCCTCTCTGTGGCCGATTCCCACGCCATCGCCTCCCGGGTGGAGGAGGCGGTGCGGGGGGCGCTGGGCAAGAGGGGATCGGTCGTCGTCCACGTGGAGCCGGTTCGGGCGTCCGCGGACCGAGGGACGTAGCCGTCCCATGTCTCGTCAGCGGGAGTGCCCCCCGTTGCCGGGGAACGCGAACCCACGGTCGAACAAGGCGAGGCAGGCGTCCACAGCCGCCGGATCGTACAGGCTGCCGCGCTGGGCGAGGACCTCCTCCAGCGCCCTCTTCAAGGGGTGGGCGGGTCGGTACGGCCGGTGGCTGCCCATCGCCTCCACCACGTCGGCCACGGCCAGGATCCGCGCCTCAAGGAGGATCTCCTCGACGTGCAGGCCCCGGGGGTACCCGGACCCGTCGAGGCGCTCGTGGTGCTGGTACACGGTCTCCGCCACCGGCCAGGGGAAATCCACTCCCTTCAGGAGGTCGTACCCGGCCTGCGGGTGTTCGCGAATGAGCGCCATCTCGAGCTCCGTGAGCTTCCCGGGCTTGCTCAGGATCTCCGTGGGGACGAACAGGGCCTTGCCCACGTCGTGGCGGAGGGAGGCCACGCACCGCCCCCGCACGCGGTCGGTGATGTCGCGGGCGATCCCCTCGATCGCCACAAGCTCGCCCCTCTCGTCGTCCACTGGGATGTTGACCTGTTCAGTCCAGATCACCTGGCCGTCCTTCCGGATCCAGCGCAGTTGCAGGGGCCTGTGGAAGAATCCCTCCCCGTGGCGCAGGGCCTCCACCATCGGACGGTCCTCCGGATGGACGATCCTCACTCCTAGCTCCGGATCGGCGTAGTGCTCCTCGGGGGTGTAGCCCACGATGTGGGTCGCGGCGGGGCTCACGTATTCAAAGCCCAGTGTAGGCTTTGTGCGGTAGCGGTAGATGATGTCCGGTGCGTTCTCGGCGAGCCTGCGGAACCGGGCCTCGCTTTCCCGCAGCTCCCAGACAACCCGGGCGTTCTCGATGGTCACGGCCGCATGGGCGGCGAACATCTCCAGGATCTGCAGGTCCTCCTCGGTGAACGCCCCGGGCGGTAGCTCTGGGTGGATAGCATCCCTACAACTTCCGCCCCAATCCGAAGGGGCACAGCGAGGATCGAGCGCACGCTCTTCTTATCTCCAAACCGGTGCTCCCTGAACGGGATTCCTTGGGCCACGTCGGGGATGAACACCGCGCGCCCGCTGGAGAGGACGTGCCACGTCATCCCCTCGCCTGGGGGGAGGCCCTCGGGGGGATGGCGCCCCCCTTCGTCCACGAGGTACATGGCCTCGGCCTCGTCTTCCCCCTGGCGGAGCGAGATCACGAACGCCTCGGCGGGCATAAGCTCGGCCACGGCCCGGTGGATCGTGGTGTAGACCTGTTCAGGGTCCCAAGCGGCACGGACGATCTCTTGGGCCACCCGGTGGGGGACGGTCAGGCGCTGAAGGAGCTGGGCCTGCCTCTTCTCGGCCTTCTTTCGCTCGGTGATGTCGACCGCGAGGTCGAACCGCACGTCGCGCCCGTCGGACCAGCGGATGATGCGGTCCGTGATGAGGTAGTCACGGTCCAAGACCGGGTTGTGGTACTCCCAGACGTAGGGCTTCTCCTTGTCTTTGAGGATGATCTCGTTTGTGCAGAACTCGCACGGGGCGTCGCGGCCCTGGAACTCCCGGAAGCAGAGGCCGCCTACCGGGTCGTGCCGAAGGAGCTCTTTGAGGTGGCGGTTCACGAACAGAACCTCGTTTGTGACGGGGTCTGTCACATAGATCACCTGTTCGATGCTATCAAACAGGGCCCGAAGCTGTTCCCGGTCAGCGCGGAGGGCCTCCTCGGCCCGCATGCGGTCCGTAATGTCGGCGATGAACCCCTCGAGGATGGGCGCCCCGTCCTCCCCTTGGACAGCGATTCCCCTCTCCCAGAGCTGCTTTTTCCCCCCGGTGGCGGTGCGCACGCGGTAGGTCAAGGTGAACGGTTCGCCGCAGGCGATGGCCTGCTGGATCGTATCCCAGGCCCGGTCGCGGCCATCGGGATGGATGAGGTCGCCGTAGGTCACCTCGCGATTCCCCACCAACGCTTGGGGTTCGTAGCCCAGCAGCTCCTGGCAGCCGTCGCTTGCGAACTCCATCGTTCGGGCGCGATCGTTCCGAGAGCGGTAGGCCATCCCGGGGAGGTTCCCCATGAGCCGGACCAGCCTCCGTTCGGCCTCCTCCCGCACCTCCCGGGCGCGGATCATGGCGAGGGCGTAGGCGAGGTCGCTGGCGATTTCCCCGAACAGGCGCGCCTCCTCCGGGTAGGCCGCGAACGTCGTCGGCATGCCGGTGACGAGGACCCCGTGCACTTCGCCATCGTGTTCGAGACGCACGGCGAGCGCAATGATCGGCCCATAGTGGGCAGCCAGCGGACACGGGGGACACGCAGCGCTCACCTCGTGGAGGCCACGCCCCGCGTCTCGGCGAGGAGGCCGCACGCCTTCTGGATCAACGCGCCAACCTCGCGCTCGCGCACGATGAGCTGGTTCACGTTGCGGATCGCCCGCAGCACGGCGTTGAGGTGGCGAAGCTGGTCCCGCTCGTGCCGGAGCTCGATGAGCTGGCTTAGCCGGTGGGCGATGTCGGAGAGGAGCTCCGCCTCCTCGGGGAGGAACGGCTCCCGCTCCGGCGGAGGGTCCGGGTAGACCACCTCCACCCTCCCCACCTCCGACCCTCCCCGCCGGAGCGGCGCGGCCTTCCGCCAGGGGCTCTCGGTGAACCCCGGCGTCGTGTAGGCCCTCCCCTCGAACTCGATCCGCACCTGGACGAGGTCCGGACACCGCCAGCCGGACCGGATGACCTCAAGGGAAGCCTCGAGGATCTCCGGAACCGAGAGGTCCTCGCGCATCGCGAGCTCTCCGAGTCCGCCGATGCAGGAGAGCTCCTTCACCCGCTCCGCGAGGGCCTCGTACTCGATCAGTCGCTCCGAACCGGGGAGGCCGCGCAGGACCCACGTCCTCTCACCGGTGACGCGGAGGCCCGTGAACCCACGGCCCAACGCTTTCTGCGTCTCCTCGCGGAGGGGGCGATCATCGCCTGAGGATCGAAGGCGCCTTCGCGCAAGTACGCCTCATCCGAGGTGAGGAACCCCAGCTGGCCGCGGCGCTCGGCTTCCCGGGGAGCGACCTCTGCCTTCCGAAGGTGCTCCCGGATCGGGCGGGCGCTGGAGGCGTCCACGATGTACACCACGCGCTCGCCCGCTTCCAGTCCTCGGCGGAGGTAGTCGGAAAGGACCGCCCGTTGTTCGTCGTCGTCCCGGTAGATGAGGCACAGGTGGTCGCCACGCCGCAGGTCAGCGATCGTTGGGAGGCGTTCGTGGTGGGTCCCTGGTGCTCCGCGTGGGCCATCGTTCCCCCCCGAGCCGCCGAACTGCCCAGGAGCCCAGTATAGTGCGGAGTCCCATTCGCAACTGTGACCTCGCTCACTTCGGGCCCGTTCACTCGCCGTCGGCGATGGAAGCGGAGAGATCCTCTTCCGGGCCGGTGGTACAGCATCTGACCTCCGGTGTTGAGCGCGGGGTTGGTACAATGGTTGCGGCGAGCCATGGCAAACCGTGCCAGGGAGGGGATGAAACGGGCCGCGGGGGACCTCGGCCATGCGCGGCCAGCTTCCTCAAGGCTCGAACGAGGAAGGAGGTTCGGTGGAACTGAAGTTGGTGCGAATCGAGAAGCCGGATGAGGTGAACCTGATCCTCGGGCAGGCCCACTTCATCAAGACGGTGGAGGACCTCCACGAGGCGATGGCCAACGCTGTGCCGGAGGCGAAGTTCGGGCTCGCGTTCTGTGAATCGTCGGGCCCGGCGCTCGTGCGCTGGTCGGGCACAGATGCGGAGCTGACCGATCTCGCCAAGCGGAACGCGCTCGCCCTGGGCGCGGGGCACGCGTTCCTCATCCTCATGCGCGGCATGTACCCGATCAACGTCCTCAACGCGGTCAAGCTCGTTCCCGAGGTGTGCCAGATCTTCTGCGCCACCGCCAACCCGGTGGAGGTGATCGTCGCCGAGACGGAGCAGGGACGGGGGATCCTCGGGGTGGTGGACGGCGTCAAGACGAAGGGCGTGGAAGGGGAGGAGGAGATCGCGGAGCGCAAGGCGCTCCTCCGCCGGTTCGGATACAAACTAGGCTGAGTCCCGCAGGATGCGGAGGCACGGCGTGAGCACCCGGGTCACGAAGAAGATCGTCACGTCATTTGAAACGCTGGATGCGTCGGGAGCGATCGTCATGGTCAACCTCTACGACCCCCAGCTTCCCACCGCGGAGCTCTTCCTCGAGGCGGTCCGCGGGGCGGGGATCCCGTTTGTCGCCCTGGGGAACAAAGTGGACCTCGTGTCCCCGGAGGCGGTGGACCAGGTTCGGAACGGGCTGGGGGTTGATGTGGAGCCGATTTCGCTCCTCACCGGGGAGAACGTCCCGCGGGCCGTGGCCGCGATCGAGAAGCGGTTCCCCCCTGGGGCCCGGATCGCGGTCCTCGGCGTGTTCAACGCCGGGAAGACGAGCCTCATCGCCCGCCTCACCGGGAAGGAGCTGCGGGTGGGCGACCTCCCCGGGATGACGCTCCAGTTCGAGGAGCACGTCTGGAACGGGCGGACCCTCATCGACTCCGTGGGCCAGCTCATCGACGTGAACCGGCCGTTCATGCTCGGCTATGACTTCACGGGCTGCGAGGGCCCGGAGCACATGTTCGAGCGCGCGTTGCGCCTCGAGCCGGAGGGGATCCTGTCCACCCTCGTCACGGCCCGGGACGGGTTCGCCACGGCGCTCAAGCGGGTACAGGAGCGGATCTCAGCCGGCGGGAAGATCGTCACCACCGGGGCTAGGGCGTCGGCCCTCGTGGCAGAGGAGATCGCTGGCCAGTGCTACGAGACGGGCGTCCCTTGTCTCTGTATCACGAACAGCATGGCCCAAGCGCTCCCGGTATCGTTCGCCAAGGGCACGGCGGAGGAGGAGGGAGGACTGGCCCGCTACATCGCCGACTCCGTGGGCCCAGGCGACGTCTTGATCGGGATCTCTGCCTCGGGGGGGACGGGGTTCGTCTACGAGGCCCTCCGGCTGGCGCGGGCCAAAGGTGCGCTCACGGTGGCGATCACGGAGAACAGGGACACTCCACTCGGTAAGAACGCGGACGTGATCATCAAGAGCAACGCCAAGCCCGAGGGGCCGTCCAGCACCCGGGTCCAGACCGCCCACCTCGCCCTCGGCCACGCCCTGGTGTGCTCGCTCGCTGCGCTGCGCGGGCTCACCGCGGAGGAGTCGATCCAGTACATGCTTCCGGAGAAGATCGCCACGAAGAAGATGGGGATCAAATGATCCGCGCGGTGCTCCTCGACCTAGGTGGACCCGTGCTCGACGAGGATGCGGAGTACGAGGCTTGGGCGCGGTTCCTCCGCGGAGCGCTCGCCGCGGAGGGGATCGTCGTGCCTGAAGAGGAGTTCGCCCGCGAGGTGCGCGTGGGGATCGCCCGCTGCGACCCCAATGCCCACCTCTCGGCGGTGTGGAGCTTTGTGCGTCCGGATGTGGACCGGTTCCTCCGCATTCGAACTGCGTTCCGAGAGCACAGCCGGGCGTTGGGGGCGACCCTCCCGGGGGTGGAGGTCCGCCCCGAGGCGCGGGAGGTGATCCCCGCCCTCGCCGCCCGGTATCCCCTCGCCATCGCTGCCAACCAGCCGGTGACGGTGCTCCCCCTTCTCGAGGCGGCGGGGTTGCTTCGCCACTTCCGCTGGCAGCACGTCTCGGAGGGGATGGGCGTGGCCAAGCCTTCCCCCCTCTTGTTCCGGATGGTCCTCGACGGGCTTGGGGTGAAGCCGGAGGAGGCGGTGATGGTGGGGGACCGGCTGGACTTCGACGTCCACCCCGCGAAGCTCATGGGGATGAAGACGATCCGCGTCCTCGTCGGCCCGTACGCGGGCCAAGAGCCGATCTCCCCCTTCCACGTGCCCCATCGAACCGTTCCCACCTTGAGCGAGCTCGCCTCTACCCTGGCTTCGTTCCTCTAGCGGCCGG
>DSBZ01000271.1 GCA_011057175.1 Candidatus Acetothermia bacterium | reverse complement strand
TACTCTACACCGCGCTCAGCAGGACCGCGCTCAGCAGGTCCTTTCCCTTCTACTACGGACGCCTGGGCGCGGTGGTGGCGTGGTACGTGGGGGACCTGCTCGGCCCTTGAGCTGACCGCTCCCCAAGCCTGCTAGGGAAGCTCTGCCGGGGGGGCTTCCAGGTCTCCCGCCAGCCGCCAGGCCATGGCCCAAGTTGCCGCCGCCGCAGAGCGGGACTACCATGCCCACGCGGGCCCGTAGCTCAGGGGCAGAGCAGCCGGCTCATAACCGGTTGGTCGCAGGTTCAAACCCTGCCGGGCCCACAGATCGGTACACCGGCGCGCGGCTCGCTGGTTGAGGAGGGGCGATGCGCAAGATCTTCGTGAACGTGGACGGCAGTTCCCGCGGCAACCCCGGGGAATCCGCGATCGGGGTCCTCGTCACCGACGACAAGGGCCAGGTCTTGGAGCAAGTATCGAAGCTCATCGGACGGGCCACGAACAACGTCGCGGAATACAAGGCCCTCCTCGAGGGGATCCGCCTCGCCATCGAGCTCTCCCCGGACGAGGCCGTGTTCCTCACCGACAACCAGCTCGTCGCGAACCAGGTGAACGGGTTCTACCAGGTCCGCGAGCCCCACCTCGAACTCCTGAACCGGAACGCCCTCGATCTCCTCGCCCGGCTCCCCCGGTGGCGCATGAACTTCGTGGAGCGGGAGATCAACCACCCCGCGCACCGGCTGGCCGAACAGGCGTTTCGCGAGCGCACACGCCAGGAGCGTGAGCGGAACGATCTCCTGCGCGAGATCAGCTACCTCCTCGACGGGTTGTCCATCGACGACCTGCGGCGCCTCACCGCCCACGTGCGCTCCCTCCGCCCCTAAAGCGGATGCGGATCGTCCTGCAGCGGGTGAAGGAGGCGAGCGTCCGCAGCGGCGGTCGCGAGGTGGCCCGCATCGGAGGCGGATTGCTCCTCCTCGTGGGATTGGGGAAGGACGACGGCCCGGACGAGGTCCGGTTCTGGGCCCAGAAGGTCCCCGACCTGCGCGTGTTCCCCGACGAGGAGGGACGGATGAACCGCTCCCTCCGTGATGTCGGGGGCGAGATCCTGTGTGTGTCCCAGTTCACCCTCTACGGGGAGGCATCCCGCGGACGGCGGCCGGGGTTCGAGCGCGCCGCGCCGAGCGCGGAAGCATCCTCGCTTTACGAGGCCTTCCTCGCGGAGCTGCGCGCGCAGGGCGTCCCCGTCCAGAGCGGCCCGTTCGGCGCGCGGATGGAGGTCGCCCTCATCAACGACGGGCCAGTGACCTTGATCTTGGAGCGCTCCCCGGCACAATGGGGACACACCGAAGGAGGAACCCATGGCGGCAGTACCCAAATCACGAAGATCCCATCGTGAGGTGCGGCTGCGTCGTACCCATTGGCGGGCGCGGATCGTGCCAGCCACGACGTGCCCCCAGTGCCACGAGTTTCGCCTCCCCCACCGGGTGTGCCCATCTTGTGGCTACTACAACGGGATGGCCGTCGTGGAGATGAAGAAGAAGGAGAAGTAGCCCCTCACGCGACGGGGCGACCCTCGACGAGGAAGATGGGGAGCGTCACCACCATCAGCAACGCCGCGACGAGGAACGCGGCCGGGAATCCAAGGTAATCCGCGACATATCCCCCGGCAAGCGCCCCCAGGACGTTCCCTAGCCCCGCAACGGCGTTGTAGATCCCGAGGGCTTGCCCCTGAAGGCCGGACGGCGATAGCCTGGACACGATCGCGGTCACCGAGAGCTGGAAGAACGCCCACGTCGTCCCTGCCACCGCCCACAACACCGGCAGCAACCACCGGGCAACAGCTGGGGTCGTCAAGGCAAACCCGACGAACATCCCCGTCCGCCCGAGAAGCGCCAGCGCCGTTGCCGGCCGGTGTCCCCACTTCGCGATCGCCTTGCGCGCCAACCCGAACGCGATCACGCTCACCCCATGGTGGGCCACATTCAGGGCGAATACGAGCTCGCTGGGCCATCCCAGCTTGTGGCGCACGAACACCGGAAACGGGGCGAACACCATCGAGAACCCGATGAAGGCGAGCATCGCCGCGTAATAGCATAGGATGAGGTCCGGCCCGAACGCAGTGCGCCCCTGGATGAACCGCAGGAGCTGGGACGGGCGGAGTGCCTCGTAGAGCTGGAGCGGGGCGGTGCGGAATCGTTCGTAGAGGAAGTTCCCCACCGCGAGAACCGCGTCCCGGAACGGAGGAAGATGCGCGCCCACCTCCGGCTCGCGGATCCGGCGTAGGCCAACGGCGATCGCGCTCACCGAGAGGGCGCCGACGATGAACCCCAGCGAGCGAAGCCCCCACCCTTCCCCCAGGAGCCGCACCACGAGCGACGTCCAGCCTGCCCCTACCGCGAGGCCGACCGTCCACCCCACCCCGCAATGCACTTTGAACCGAGCGATTTCCCCCTCCCACTGCTCCCTGGGAAATCCGGAGAGGACGAGGAGGAACGCCACCGACGACCCGGCCATCCACGAGAAGGCGGCCCATCCGTTGACGAGGTAGAGCTGGGGCATGCGGGTGATGGCGGGGAGTGCGAAGTAGGCACTCGCGACCCCAAGGAAACCGAACACCACGAACAGCCGACGGCGCCGCGTGGCGTCGAGCAGTCGACCCCACAACAGGCTCGCCACGACGTTCATCATGCTCCCCACCGCGGCCAACGTCCCCACATCGCCGGCCGTGCCGCCGAGGTAGTAGGCGTAGAGGGGGAGAAGGGGCGATGCCGCTCCCATCGCGGCATTGGCCAGGACGAACGCCCAATACCAGCGGGGAGCGTTCATCGCCTGCGGACCACGGCCACCGACTTCCGTACCCCGGCAGGATCCGGGATCTCGAGGACGATCCTCCCCCCGTATCCCCTGCCCGCAAGCGCGGCCAGCGCCACCCGCCACGGGACGGTCCCCGTGCCGAGGGGCAGATGCTCGTCCCGCTCCCCGTGGTTGTCGTGGAGGTGGACGTGGACGAGGCGCTCCCCGAGCGCCGCCACATAGGAGGCAGGTTCCCCACCCAGGGTGTGCAGGTGGCCGAAGTCCAGACACGCCCCAAGCGTGCGGAACCAGTCCAGCACCGACCGATGCTCGGCCGCACTGTGCACCATGTCCCATCCCGGGGAGCGCTGCTTGTTCTCCACCGCCACCTTGACCTCGCGCCGCCGCGCCCAGGCGAGGATGACCTCCAGCGCAAACCGAAACCTCTGCGTGGCGCGCTCCCGCTCGCCATCGAGGGGGAGGAAGTCGGGGTCCACGTGCCCGGGATGGACGACGACGAGCTCTGCGCCGACATCGGCGGCGAGGTCCACCGCCTCGACCACCTCCCCGAGCGATGCCGCCGCGAGGGACGGAAATGGGGAGGCGAGGTTCACCCCGTAGATGGGGACGTGGACCGTGCACCAAAGGCCCGCCTTCGCCAAGCGGTCCCGCAGCTCCCGCCGCTCGGCCAGGGCGAGGTCCGGGGGGAAAGCGGCCCGCGGATCGGTCCGGAGCTCGACCCCTCCCAAGCCGAGCTCCCCCGCGAGCTCAACCCATCCCCCCACGCTCATCCCCGGCCAGAGGAAGGTGGACAGCCCAACGTCCTTGAGGTCCATTCCCTATCCCATGCGGAGGCCGCCGTTCACGGACACCGTCTCCCCCGTGATGTAGCTCGCCTCCTCCGAGCACAAGAACGCGATCACGGCTGCGATCTCCTCCGCGCTCGCCACCCGCCCGAGCGGGATCTGGGCTCGGATCTCGTCGCCACGGGTGGCGAGGGCCTCCTCGTTGATCGCGGTGGCGACGAAGCCCGGGCACACCGCGTTCACAGTGATCCCCATCGGGGCCAGGGCGAGAGCGAGGGATTTCGTGAGGCCGAGCAGCCCAGCCTTGGCCGCCGCGTAGTGGACCCCATGGGCCGAACCGGTGAGGGCGCGCAAAGAAGAGATGTTCACGATCCGCCCGAACCCCGCCTCGCGCATATAGGGGACCGCACACCGCGAGCAGACGAACGCGGACGTGAGGCCCACCCGGATCATCCGCTCCCAGTCCTCCAGAGAGAGGTCCTCCCACGGCATCCGCTGGACGTAGCCCGCGTTGTTCACCAGGATGTGGAGCGCCCCCAACCCCTCTGCGGCCTCGTGGACGAGGGTCCGCGCTTGCTCCAGATCAGCCAGATCGGCCTGGAGGATGAGCGCCCGGCTCCCCCGGCGCTGCACGGCCGCCGCCACCTCCTCGGCCGCGGTGCACTGGGTGCGGTAGCTCAGGGCAACGTCGTAGCCACGCGCCGCGAGCTTGACCGCCACCGCCGCACCGATCCCCCGCGAACCACCGGTCACGAGCGCACACCGCCTCATCTCCCCCTCCTCAGGTCCCGAACAGGCGGTCCCCCGCGTCCCCGAGCCCAGGGCGGATGTAGCCGTGGGCATCGAGCTCACGGTCGAGAGCCGCCGCGTACACGGGGAGATCGGGATGGAGCTCCTGGATCGCGCGCAGCCCCTCCGGGGAGGCAACGAGGCACAGGAAACGGACATCCTGTGCCCCCCGCTCCTTCAGGATCTGCACCGCGCGGCCCGCCGATCCCCCGGTGGCGAGCATCGGATCGACCACGATCACGAGCGCATCCTCCAGGTTCGCAGGGAGCTTGGCGAAGTACTCCACCGGCTTCAGGGTCTCCGGATCGCGGTAGATCCCGATGTGACCGACCCGGGCGCTGGGGATGAGGGACAGGACCCCGTCGAGCATCACGATCCCCGCCCGCAACACAGGGACGAGCACCACGGGGCGGGCCAACTCCACTCCCGCCGTCCGTTCAAGGGGCGTCTCCACCTCCACCTCCCGCAGCGGGAAGTCCCGCGTGATCTCGTACACCATGAGCGCGGTGAGCTCCTCGAGGATCTGGCGGAACTGAAGCCGATCCGTACGCTGGTCGCGGAGCCGGGTGAGCTTGGCCCGAATGAGGGGATGCTCGACGAGGATGAACGTCGCCATGCCAGGGCTGAGGGTAGCTCGCCCGGCAGCGCGTGCAACCCTAGATGAGGGGCAGGTAGTCGTGCTTCTCGCCGAGAACCTTGTCCAGATGGACCTGCCACAGCTTGAGGGTCTTGTAGAGGGAGGCGACGAGCCACCGCCGCACGGGGTCGTGTGGCCCAATCAGGGCGTACGCCCTCCGGTCGAGGCCCGTCCCCGCCGGCTGTTCCTGGAGCCAGCGAGCGAGGGCCTCCCCGATGGCGCGGAGGGTAGGGAGCCTCTCCGGGTCGAGCTTGGGTGCGACGCGAAGGGCCGGGATACAGACGAGGACGGACGACGGCTCCCCATTGCCGATGCTGTGAGCGAGGCGATCCATGTTCCAGAGGAGGGTATAGGCACAGGGATGCTGAGCGAGGAGGGTCAGCGGGGACTCCTCGTTGTCCACGAGGGAGCGGACAAGGGGGGATGCGGCCCGCTCGGCCCACTGATCGAGGGTCGCGTCCACCACCGCTGCTCCCTCCCCGATCGCCAAGATGACCTCCCCCACCGCGCGGGCGGCCTCGGCCCGTTCCGGAGTGCGGGTCCCGAGGAGCTTCCCGAGCGAGCCGCCTCCTCTGCCGTCCTCCGCCCACCTGACAAACGCACGCCCCACGAGGTCGAGCTTGCGCTGTACAGGCAGAGGGAGGTCCCCACACCCTCCGCACCGCGGGCCGACCCGGCCGGCACCGATCATGGCCAGGACCTGCTCCAGCCCTTCGAGGAACCGGTGCGAGCAGGGCTCGAATCCCCACCGCGGCATGCGGTCGCGAACGAGGATCGCCCACCGAGGGAGGGAGATCTCCTCGACAAGGCTGTTCAAGTAGAGGACTTCCTCGTCAAACGCCTCGCGACCGTCGATCCCGGGCGCTTCCCACCACTCGGCGATGCGCCTCTCCGCGACCTTCACCCTCCCCCCTTGCTCCTCCCATTCCCCTCGCTTCCCGCGCGCTGGGGCGCAAAGCGGGACGCCGCCCTGGGAGGGCATTCTACTCTCCCCTCCTCCGTCCACAATGGGGAAAGCAGCACAGGTGACCGATGGGCAGTTTCCGCTCTCATTCCCCCTTTCGCTCCCACAACCGTCGGAACCGGTTCTCCCGCCCGGCGAGGAGGCGACGGAGGTTGGAGCGGTGGGTGTAGAAGACAAGGACGGCAAGGCCGACGGCGAGGGCGCGTACCTCCACGGAGACGGGATAGCTGGCGTAGCGATCGAGGAGGAACGCCGCCACGGGGAGGGTCACCGCGGCGGACAGGGATCCCAAGGATACGATCCCCGTCCCGAGCACGGCGAGGGTGAACACAGCCGCGGACAGGGCCGCAGGCAGGGGGGCGAGGGCGAGCACGACCCCAGCCCCGGT
>DSBZ01000204.1 GCA_011057175.1 Candidatus Acetothermia bacterium | reverse complement strand
GGCTAGGGGAGGTGGGCGGGGGGGCGAAGGTTCTCCTCGGGTTCCGCGGCGAGCCAGCGGCAGAATGCGTCCAGGTGCTCCGCTGCGGCGTCGAGGAGGCGGTCTCCCTTGGCGGCGCTGGCGCGGGAGGGGTCCCCCGTCGCGCCGTTCGCGGAAAAATCACGGGTGTCGAACCCGACTTCGATCCCGTGGAGGCGCTTCCCCCACTCGGGGGCCGCCCCGGCCACCGCTTCCCCGTAGCGGGCCTCGTCCACGAGCTCGGGGGCGAACGCGAGGACGGCCGACGTCTCCATCTCCCCCGCGTGGGACCCCCCCGTCTCGATCGTCTGAGCGATCACCTCCGGGATCGCCCTCCACCACGAGAAGACGTAGGCGAAGATCCCTTCCCGGCGCAGGTTCCGCGCCGCCTCATCGAGGGCGGGGGCGTTCCCCCCGTGTCCGTTCACGAACACAAGCCGTCGTACACCGTGGCTTCCCAGCGCGCGGGCGATCCCCATGACGTAGTCCCGGAGGATCACAGGTTCGACCCACAGCGTGCCCCAGAACTGGCGGTGGTGCTCGGATACCCCCACCGGCACCGTGGGGAGGACGAGCCATCCTCCGCGGGCGCTCGCCCGCCGCGCCACGTCCGCCGCGGTCAAGAAGTCCGTGCCCAAAGGAAGATGGGGTCCATGCTGTTCGGTCGACCCCACCGGCAGGAGGGCCACCCCTCCCTTGCCTAGTTCCCCACGCGCTTCTACCCAACTCATCCGACAGAGTTCCATCCCCCCTCCTTCGAAGATCCACATCAGTTGCTCAGCCTTTGGATCATCGGTATTCTTCCCTAAGTCTCAAGGAGGCACAATGCGAAGTGTAATCGCGATCTTGCTAAGCGGGGTGGCGTTCGCGGTCGGTACTGCCGCCGAACGGGCGCCGATCGCCATCCTCTCTGACGCCGATTTCACGGCCGACAACGGGGTGATCGGGGGATCGGGCACGCCCGGCGACCCGTACCTCATCGTGGGATGGGAGATCCGCGTTCCGTCGGGGACCCTCTACGGGATCCGCATCGAGAACACCACCGTCCCGTTCGTGGTCCGGGGATGCGTTGTGAGCGGGGCGCTGGATTCCCGCGGGGCGGCGATCTACCTCGCCGACACGAGCGGGGGGACGGTTGAGGACTGCACGGTGGTGGACAGCATCAACGGGCTGCGCATCGAGACGTCGAAGGACATCACCGTGCGCGACAACTACCTCGGCGTGCGGGGGGTCGGGTTCCAAGTGCTGGGGTTGGAGGCAGAGCACTTCCGGCACGCGGTCGAACCGACGACGACGGTGAACGGGCAGGAGGTCCTCTACTACTACGGCCTGTCTGGGCAGACGCTGGAGGGGATCTCAGGGGGGAACATCACCCTCGCTGCGTGCCGCGACGTCACGTTGCGCGGGGCCGCGATCGACCGGGGGGATGGGATCACCGTTGCCTTCTCGGAGGGGGTGCGGATCGAGGGGGCGGACATCTCCCGTGCCATGGGGAACGGGATCCTCATCCTTTCCTCCCCCGACACGGTGGTGGTGGATTCCCCACGGATCGCCAACTGCGCGTTGGCGGGGATCTCCGTGTTCCTTTCCGATCGCGTGCGGATAGAGGGTTGCGGCCTCTACGCGAATCAGATCGGGTTGGCAGTGAACGGGTCGGACGGGGTGCTGGTGCAGAACAACGCGTTTGCCGCCAACCCGATCGGGATCGTCATCACCGGGGGAGCGCGGGAGACAGTGATCCAACAGGGCCTTTTCTACCAGAACAACCACGGTGTCGAGATCGAGACATCGTACGGGACCGTGGTCGAGATGTGCGCGTTCACTGAGTCCGACGTCGCGGTGTTCATCGAGGGCGGGGCGCTCTACCCCCGCGTGGCGTACTCGACGATGGTGCAAGTGGGCTATGGGATCTCGACCCTCGCCTCACACGGGGTGTACGAGCGGAACCTCATCGCGCGGGCGAACATCGGGATCATCTTCGAGGAAGCTTACTCCCAGGCCACCCCGACGGGGAACGTCGTCCGCCACAACGTCCTCTACCGCTGCACGGACGGCCTGTACCTGGGCACGGAGACCACGGGGACCCACCTCTACGAAAACCTCGTTTGGAACTGCAGCAGAGACGCTCGTGACCTCGGGAAGAACGAGTGGGCTCCCTACGGGCGGGGCAACTGGTACTCCGGCTACGCGGGGCCGGACGCGGACGGGGACGGCATCGGTGACCTGCCCGTCCTGTTCGGGGGTGGGGGCCAGGACCAGGCCCCGATCATGGATCGTTCATTCTACCCGGGCATCCCCGGTGTGGTCGGGACGATGCACGAGCGGACCCTCACCCTGGAGGACGCCTCCGGGGAGCGGGTCACGCTCACGGCGCGGGTTGCAGATCGGCCCCATACGCGGTTCATCGGATTCCAAGGGCTCCCCATCGAGATGGCGAGGGAGCTGGCGATCCTGTTCGTGTTCGAGACCCCCACCGTGAGCCAGTTCCACATGAGGAACGTGTTCCTCCCGCTGGACATCGTGTTCTTCGCCGCCGACGGGGCGTTCCTCGGCCGGAACGCGATGGACGCGGACGTGCAGGACCGTTACGGGGCAGCTGATCCGTTCGCGATGGCGCTCGAGGTCCCGACAGGGCTCCTATCCGCGCGCGGGTTGGGGCGGGAGGTCAGGCTCATCCAGGGGCCGTGATCCGGGCCGTTTTCTTTGACCTCGATGGAACCCTCGTCCGCTATCGGGGGGCCCCGTTCGAGTCGAGCTGGGGTGCCCTCGGAGCCGCAGCCGGGGTGGGGGTGCAGTGGGACGAGCTCCTCGCTCGGTACCGCGGGCGAGTGGAGGAGTACGCGGACTGGGTACGGAAGAACGCGGCCCTCCTCCAGGGGCTCCCCTTCTCGCGGGTGGAAGCGGCGCTGTTCCCGCCTCCCTACGCCCCGGGCTCCCGCGCGGCGATCGCCGAGCTCAAGCGGGCGGGACACCTCCTGGGGATCGTCTCGTCGGGGGTGAACATCGTCGCCGACAGGGTGCGGGAGGAACTTGGGCTTGCGTTTGCGGTAGCGAACGAGCTCCAGATCGCGGATGGCCGCTTCGCCGGGGAGGCGATGGTGCGGGTGGGCCTCGCGGACAAGCGCGCCGCCGTGGAACGGGAGGCCCGCCGATGGGGCCTCGCCCTGGAGGAGGTCGCGTTCGTGGGGGATCACCTCAACGACGTTCCCGTGTTCGGGGCCGTGGGATACGCGATCGCCTACGCTCCGAAGGAGCCGGAAGTGGCGGCCGCGGCCCACGCGGTCGTCCACCACTTTCGCCCGATCCCCGAGCTGGTGAGGGCCGCGAGTTGACGGGCTCCGCGGCGATGGCCACAATGGCGGGGGCCCATGGATCGGGAACGAGGGAAAGAGGAGTTCGCCCACAGGTGGCGGCAGGTTCTCGGGGGAGTCCAGGATCGGCTGCTCCGCGCCTGCCTTCCCGTGTCCCCCGACAGGGTCCGTCGGGAGCGGGGCACTCTTCTCATCGAGATCGACTCGCCGTTCAAGAAGGACTATGCCCAGCGCAAGATGGCGAAGCTCGTCGAGGCGGCGCGGGCCTCGTTCGGGGACGTTGAGGTCCGCCTCACCGACCCTGGCGAGCAGCGCGAGCTCCCGTTCACGGAACAGGCAGAGCGCCCCATCCAGGTCGAGCAGGGCATTCCCTCCCCCCTTCCGGCGCGCGAGCAGCTGACTCCGGCCCGGATCCTCGTCCTCGGGATCGGGGGAGGGGGGATCAACGCCCTCGATCGGATGCGCGCGGCCGGCATAACCGGGGTCCGGCTGGCGGCCCTCGACACAGATGGGCAGGTCCTGTCCTCCTTCCAAGGAGGGACGAGCCTCCTCCTCGGGAGTCGGGTGACCCATGGCCGGAGCACGGGGGGGGATCCGGAGAAGGCCCGACGGGCGGCGGAGGAAGCGATGGAGCAGATCGAGGATCTCGTCTCCGATGCCCACCTCGTGTTCCTCACCTGCGGGCTCGGCAAGGGCACCGGAGGGGGCATCGCGCCGGTGGCGGCCCAGATCGCCCGCTCCCGGGGCGCGCTCACGGTGGGGGTGGTCACCCTCCCCTTCTCGTTCGAGGGGGAGGCCCGCGCCGAGAAGGCCCGGGCCGGGCTGGCGCGGTTGGCGGAGAAGACCGACGTCCTCATCGTGATCCGCAACGATCGGTTGCTCGAGATCGCCCCCTCGATCTCCGTCAACGAGGCGTTCCAATTGGCCGACGATGTCCTACTGCGCGGGGTGCGGGGGATCTCCGACCTCATCACCGTCCCCGGCCTCGTGAACCTGGATTTCGCCGATGTGGCATCGGTCCTGCGCGGGGCGGGGACGGCGATGATGGGGATGGGCGAGGGCCGCGGGGAGAACCGCGCCCTCCACGCGGCGAAGAGCGCCGTCACAAACCCCCTCCTCGAGGGAGGGACGATCAAGGGCGCGCGGCGGGTCCTCCTCAACATCACGGGCGGGGAGGACCTCACCCTGGCCGAGGTCACCCAGATCGCGGAGTTCATCCGCCGATCCGCGGCCTCGGAGGCCGACCTCACGTTCGGGGCCGTCATCCAGCCTCAGCATAGCGGGAGAATCGAGGTCACAGTGATCGCTGCCGATTTCCGCGCTGCCCCCGTGGAAGAGGAGGAGAAGGCAGAGCGGGTTCGCCCGGTGATCCCGCGGCGCCCCGTCGGGGAGAACCTCGACATCCCCGCGTTCCTCCGCCGCCCCGAGGGCTGAGGATGGTCCCTGCGGCCACGGGTTCGCGGGTCCCATTCCGCCAGGGCCCGGGAGTTCTCCTCGCGCTATGGGTGGTCCTCCTCACGATCTCCCTTTCCGGCGCAGCTGCTTCGTTGCGGTACGAGCTCGCGGTCGCGATCGCCCCAGGAGGGGAGATCTCCGGGGAGGCCACCGTCCACGGGACGGCTCCCGCGGATTGGCCGGAGGCCGTGTTCCGGCTCTACCCGGCGGTCCACGGCGCGGAGTGCCTCGCCGTGACCGGGGCATGGGTGGGAGGGACAGAAGTGGCGTGGGAGTCGATCGAACCCACCACCGTGGCCGTATCCCTCGCCGCCAACACCGGCGATCCGTTCTCGCTCACCGTTCGCTTCGCCGGGCGGATCCCGGAGTTCGCCCACACCGGCGGGTACGGGGCCTATGCTCGCTCGGACCACGCCATCGTCCTTTCCCAGGCCTACCCGATCCTCGCCCCCTGGGATGGGTCGTGGGTCGCCTACCCCGTCCTCCCGTGGGGGGATGCGGTCGTGGCTGAGGTCGCCGCGTATGTGGTCGACCTCACCGTCCCCTCCGGATGGATCCCCATCGCGAGCGGGACCGAAACGGAGGTCTCCCCCGGGCGGTACCGGATCGAGGGGGAGAACTTGCGCGAGCTCGGGCTGGTCCTCGTCCACGGCTACGAGGTGCAGACGGCCTCCGCTGGTCCCGTGGAGGTGCGAAGCTTCTTCCGGCCTGCACACGCGAGCGCGGGCCGCGCCGCGCTCGAGATCACCGTGAAGGCGATCGACGCGTACGGGCGCCGCTTTGGCCCCCCTTCCTTTCCCCAGCTCGACGTGGTTTCCGTTCCGTTGCGCCTCGCTGCGGGGATCGAGTACCCAGGCCTCATCCTCGCCGGGGAGAGCTACTACAGCCGCTATCCGTCCGACCCGCTCTTCTTCGCGATGATCTTCGCCCACGAGGTCGCTCATCAGTGGTGGTACGCCGAGGTGGGCAGCGACCAGGTGGCCGAGCCATGGGTGGACGAGGCGCTCGCCACCTACACCTCGGGGCTCTACTTCGAGTCCGAAGGGAGGTTCTCCGAGATCCTGCGCTACTGGGAGACGAGCTACGCGCAAGGGCGGGCGCGGAACAAGGACGCTCGGATCGCGAGCCCGCTGTGGGACTTCCCGGGCGGTGATGGCTACGGCGGGATCGTGTACTCCGGAGGGGCGCTGTTCTTCCACGCAGTGCGGGAGCGGATGGGGGACGATGCGTTCTTCCATGCGCTCAGGTGCTACCGCGACGAGTTCCGGTGGCGGATGGCATCTGGAGCAGATCTCCTTGCACTTCTCGCCCGAGAGAGCCCCTGCCCCCTCCACGACCTCGTCGCGGCTTGGCTCGGGCTCTAGGCTGTCCAGTGCCGGAATACTGTTGACAGTTTAGCCCTCCTTGGCCAGCCCAGGCACGGCTGCTCCCGAGAACGCCTCGGCCGGGGTACGCCCCTCGGCCCGGGACCCCTGATGCGGTCGCTCTTCGTTGTAGAACCGGAGGAACCCCTCCCGCGACCTCTGGAGCTGGTGGGCGCGCGTGAAGTACCGCCGTCGGAACGCCACCCGCCAGTGCTCGGG
>DSBZ01000182.1 GCA_011057175.1 Candidatus Acetothermia bacterium | reverse complement strand
TTGCCGGAACCCGCGAGGGCGTAACCGCGTTCCAGCTCGACGTCAAGACGGGCGGGATCACGCCGGATCTCATGCGGCAGGCGATGGAACAGGCCCGCCGCGCGCGGTTGGCGATCCTCGACCAGATGGACGCCGTCCTCCCCAAGCCGCGGCCGTCCCTCTCCCCCTATGCCCCGTGCCTCGACGTGGTGAAGGTCAACCCGGAGAAGATCGGGGCGATCATCGGCCCCGGGGGGCGGGTCATCCGCAAGCTCCAGGAGGACACGGGCACGGAGATCGACATCGAGGACGATGGCACGGTGAAAATCGTCGGCGACTCTGCGGACGCGGTGGGCCTCGCCCGCCAGGCAATCGAAGAGCTCACGGCGGAGGTCGAGGTGGGGATGACGTTCCACGCCAAGGTTGTCCGCATCGCCCCGTTCGGGGCGTTCGTCGAGCTCCGGCCGGGGGTGGATGGCCTCGTCCACATCTCCAATCTCTCCGACGGGTACGTGAAGAAGGTTGAGGATGTGGTCCGGGTCGGCGACGAGCTCCTCGTGGAGGTGATCGAGACCGACGAGAACGGGCGGATCCGTTGCCGGGCCGTCCAAGAGAAGCCCAAGCTCAAGGTCGGGGACATCATCTCCGGCCAGGTCACGAACGTCGTCGACTACGGCGTGTTCGTGGAGATCGCTCCTGGGGTGCGGGGGTTGGTGCACAAGTCGCGCCTGGGGACCCACGCCGAGCCGGCCGAGGTGGCGAAGAAGGGCGACCGGATGCTCGTGGAGATCCTGGAGATCGAGGAACAGGGGCGGTACAAACTGCGGCGGGTGGCCCCCGCCGGCTCATCCGAACCCGGAGCATGATCGAGATCTACCCCGGCTGCTACCAGGGCTGCACGGCGTCGGGGGTAGCGGTGCTCGCCGAACCGATGCCGTCCCTGCGCTCGGTGGCCGTCGGGCTGTGGGTGAGGGCCGGGGGGAGGGACGATCCCCCCGGCAAGGAAGGGCTCGCCCACCTCCTCGAGCACATGACGTTCAAAGGCACGGCCCGCCACAGCGCGGCCGAGATCGCCCAAGCGATCGATCTTCTGGGTGGACATCTCAACGCCGCGACCGCAAACGAGTACACGTTCTACTACACCGAGGTCCTCGATGAGGGCCTCCCCCCCGCCGTCTCCATCCTTGAGGAGCTCGTCACTCTCCCCCGGTTCGCCCGCGATGACCTGGGGCGGGAGCGGGTGGTGATCGAGGAGGAGATCCGCACCATCGAGGATAGCCCGGAGGACGTGGCGTTTCAGCTCCTCCACGAGGCCCTGTGGCCCGGTGGGCATCCCCTGGGCCAACCCGTGGTGGGGAGGCTCGCATCCGTGGCCGAGTTGGGGCGCGACGACCTCCTGGAGTTCTTCCGCCACCACTACACGCCTGCGCGGATGGCGCTCGTTGCCTGCGGGAGAGTGGATCCAACGGAGCTCCTCTCCCTTGCAACCCGATTCGGAAGCGGGGGCGAGCACGACGGGGAAAGGCCCCGGCGCCCTCCCGAGCCGGGATCGGGGGTCGTCCTTGCCGAGCGGGCCATCCAGCAGGTCCACCTTGCGGTGGGGTTCCCCACGATCCCCATCGGGTCCCCCCATCGGTACGGGATCGAGGTGTTGAACGCCCTCCTCGGTGGCGGGGTCAGCTCGCGGCTCTTCCAGCGCGTGCGCGAGGAGCTGGGGCTCGCCTACACCGTCTTCTCCGCGACCTCCTACTACTCCGACGCGGGGGCCCTCGCCCTCTACGCGGCGACCGAGGAGAAGAAGCTCCCCCGCGTCGTCGACCTCCTGTGGGGGGAAGTGGAGGCCCTCGCCCGGACCCCTCCTCCACCCTCCGACCTCAGGCGGGCGATCCAGCGTCTGGTGAACGCGTTCCTCCTCGGTCTCGATGATCCGAGCGGGCGCATGGTGCGGCTGGGAACGGCGATCGCGCTTGGACGAACGCCGGCTCCGCCCGACGAGGTGGTCCGCCGCCTGAGGGCGGTGACCGGGGAGGAGGTCCAGGAGCTTGCCCAGCGGTTCCTCAATCCCGATCGGGCGGCATGGGCCGCCGTCGGCCCGTGCGGGGACCGGTTGCGGCAACTCCTCCGCCCCTACGCGGAGGTGGCTTGATGCGGGTCGCCCTCTATCCCGGGAGCTTCGATCCCATCACCTACGGGCACCTCGACATCCTGCGGCGGGCGGCCCGCCTGTTCGATCAACTCATCGTGGCGGTGGTCGAGAACCCGCGGAAGGCGCCCCTCTTCTCCGCAGCCGAGCGACGGGACCTCGTCACGAGAGCGCTCGCCGAGGAGGAGATCCGTGGGGTCAATGTGATCACGTACTCCGGACTCCTCGTTGACTGCGCACGGGAACTGGGAGCGACGGCGGTGGTGCGCGGCCTGCGGGCGACCTCCGACTTCGACTACGAGTTCCAGTTCGCCCTCACCAACCGCGATCTCGATAGCGATATCGAAAGCGTATTCCTGATGACTGCGGGCCAGTACTCGTTCCTCTCCTCATCCCTCGTCAAGGAGATCGCTCAGTACGGCGGGGAGGTCGGAAAGTTCGTCCCGGACTGCGTAGCCCGAGCACTGGTGGCCAAGCTGAAGCGGAACAAGCGGCGCAAGGAGGGACGATGAACGATCCCCGCGTGGAGGCGATGGCGAAGGTCCTCACCGGCTACTCCCTGGCGGTGAAGGAAGGCGATCTCGTACGGATCCAGGGAGGAGCGGAGGGAGCCCCACTCCTCCTCGCCCTGTACGAGGAGATCCTCGGCCGGGGAGCCCACCCTTGGGTCCAGCTCGGCCTCGATGGGGCGGAGGAGATCTTCTACAAGCGGGCGAGCGATGCCCAGCTCGATTTCATCCCCAAGTTCGTGGCGGAGATGATCGAGGAGATCCACGCCTCGATCTCGGTGTGGACGGAGACGAACACGAAGCGCCTCACGGGCGCCGACCCGGCACGTCAGGCCCGGCGCGCGCAAGCGATGCGCCCCTTGTCCGAGCGGTTCCTCGCGCGGGCGGCAAGGAAGGAACTGCGCTGGACGGGAACCCTCTATCCCACCCCCGCCTTCGCCCAGGACGCGGAGATGTCGCTGCGGGAATTCGAGGAGTTCGTGTTCGGGGCATGCCTCGTCGGGGAGGAGGACCCCATCGCGGCGTGGAAGGACATCTCGCGCAGGCAGCAGGCGCTCATCGAGTGGCTCGCCCCGCGGACGGAGATCCACGTCGCGGGCCCGGACACGGACCTCCGCCTGAAGGTCGGGGGGAGGACGTGGGTCAACTGCGACGGCCACGAGAACTTCCCCGACGGGGAGATCTTCACCGGCCCGATCGAGGATAGCGTAGAGGGACGCATCCGATTCACCTACCCCGCCATCTTCCACGGCCGCGAAGTAGAGGACGTGCGGCTGGAGTTCAAGGGTGGCCGCGTGGTGAAGGCCAGCGCGGCCAAGAACGAGGAGTTCCTGCTCAAGATGCTGGACACGGACGAAGGGGCACGATACGTGGGCGAGTTCGCGTTCGGGACCAACCCCGGGGTCCAGCGGTTCACGAAGAACACCCTGTTCGATGAGAAGATCGGGGGGACGATCCACCTCGCGCTCGGGAAGGGATACCCTGAGTCGGGAAGCAAGAACAGTTCAGCGATTCACTGGGACATGGTGTGCGATCTGCGGCAGGGGGGAGAGGTGCGCGTGGACGGGAAGCTGTTCGTGAAGGACGGGACGTTCCTCGTCTAGACATGGACACCGGCCTTCAGGACAAGGTCGTCCTCGTCACCGGCGCCTCGGGAGGCATCGGCGGTGCCGCGGCGCGGCTGTTCGACCGAGAAGGGGCGGTGCTCGTCCTCCACGGCTACCGCAACCTGGGCAACCTGCACGCGCTCCAGGAGGAGTTGACGGGGGACAACGTCCTCGTATCCGCCGACCTGACCCAGGAGGAGGAGGTCGAGCACCTGTTCCGGAAGGCCCTCGACCGATTCCGGCGGGTGGACATCCTTGTTGCCACCGCCGGGATCTGGCCCCCAGAGGACGAGCCGATCCACCGGATGACCCTGGAGCGGTGGAACCGCACGATCGCGACCGACCTCACGTCCGTCTTCCTCTGCGCGCGGGCGTTCTTCCGGACCTTGGAGAGGACGAAGCCGGAGTCAGCCGCGCTGGTGATCGTCGGGTCCACCGCCGCCGTGTTCGGGGAGGAGGGCCACGCCGACTACGCGGCAGCGAAGGCGGGGATCACCTACGGCCTGACGCGGACCTTGAAGAACGAGATCGTGCGGATCGTGCCTCGGGGACGCGTCAACGCGGTCTGCCCAGGGTGGACGAGGACGCCCATGTCCGCCGCGGGGTTGGCGGACCCCGCGGTCGTGACGCGCGTGCTCCAGACGCGGGCCCACACGCGCGTCGCCCGGCCCGAGGACGTGGCAAGCGCGATCGTGTTCCTCTCCTCCGACCGCTTGGCCGGGCACATCACCGGGGAGATCCTAGCCGTGGCCGGGGGGATGGAGGGCCGCCTCCTCCACCTCCCCGAGGAGGTCAACCCGCGGGAGGCGTAGCCGGCTCGACGACCGACCTCTGCCAGCCCTTGGAGAGGAGGAACCCGAGCGCAATCAGGCCGGCGAGGACGTTCGAGAGCGACATCCCCCACCATACCCCGTCCGCGCCGAGGTTCAACGTGAACCCGAACACGTAGGAGAGGGGGATCCGCAGCACCCACAGCCGCACCACCCCGAGGACCATCGTCGGCACGTTGTGGCCCGACCCTCGGTAGATGGCCATCGCCGCGAAGAACGTCCCCAGGAACGGCATGCTCACCGCGAACGCGCCGATGAACTGCGCTCCGACCGCGATCACGTCCTCCCGCCCCGGGATGAACAACGCCACCGTCGGGTAGCGGACGAACCACAGGAACAGGGCCTCGGCGGAGAGGATGACGATGAGGGCGGCAATGCCCTTTCGCACGAGCTCCCGCGCCCGCTCCATCGCCCCCGCGCCCAACGCCTGGCCGACCATCGTCGTGAGCCCGGTTCCCAGCCCATCGGTGACGATGAACAGGATCCCCAGGACGCGGTCCCCGATCCCGTACCCGGCGAGCGCGGCCTCGGCATTCGGGAGCCTTCCGATGACCGCGGTCATGATCACGAACCCGAACGCCATGCTCGACTGGCCGATCGCCGCCGGGACCCCGATCCGGAGGCCCTTGGCGACCCACGTCCACCGGGGGACCATCTGCCGGGAGTCGAGCCGGAGGTGCCCGCTTCCCCGCCGCAGGAGGAGGAGAAACGCGATCGTAACAAGCCCTTGAGAGAGGATCGTAGCGTACGCAGCTCCGAGGATCCCCATCTGGGGCAGCCCCCCCCAGCCCAACACGAAGAACGGGTCGAGGACCATGTTCACGATCGTCCCGCCCCCGCTCACGAGGAGGGGGGTCACTGTGTCCCCCGTGGCAGCGAACGCGGCGAAGAACAGCCCCGGCAAGACCATCGTCGGAAGCCCGAGGAAGATGATCTTCATGTACAGCGCAGCCGCGCTTGACACCGCCCCTTGCCCGATGAGGAGATCGAGCAGGAAGGGCGACGCGAAGTAGCCTGTCACCCCCACCACGATCCCGGACACAGCGGACAGGATGAAGAGCTGGTTCAGGGCGACGTTCGCCTCCTCCGGCCGCCCCGCCCCGACGTACTGGGAGACGAGTGCGCTCACCGCCGCCCCGCCGAACCCGGCGATGAACGAGATCAGGAACCACACGATCGGCCACGAGACCTGAATCCCGGCCACCGCCGCCGCCGATGCCTCCGGGGGCAGCCGCCCGATCCAGAACGCGTCGGCGAGGTTGTAGAGGGTGAAGATGAGCGATCCCAGAATGGCCGGGCCGCCGATGCGGGCCATCGTGGCCAGCGCCGATCCGGTCAGGATCTCATCGCGAGAAGGAGTTCGGAACCTCATGGAGGCGGAAGTATACCCCAGAACAGCGCTCCGCCAGATCTATGACCGATGCCGAGCTCCTCCTCCCAGCGAACCGCACCCGCCCCTCAGCACGAGCCGTTGGCCGCCGACCTCCGGCACGTGGCCGTCGGCACCACGGCCCAGGGAAGGCGTGTAGCATCGCAGCTTGTGTGCGACGGCCTCTCTCCGACCGAACTACCGTCGGGGATAAACCCCGACGCTCGTATGTTGGTAGTGAGGGAGGCGAGGGCAGGGTAGCCGGTGACCGGTCCCGTACACTTGGCTTGAGGTCCCAGGTGGGGTGAGCCCGTCCCGACGCCTATGGGCCCACCGGGCGCCACGACCTGTAATCACAAGGGGGTCTACCATCGGATTTGTGCCCGGTGATGTAGCTGGTAGGATGGGGGCGTGGCGGGGGTGTGGCTCTTGGGGTCGGCGGCCCCTTCGGGCGCCGCTCGGTCTGAAATG
>DSBZ01000093.1 GCA_011057175.1 Candidatus Acetothermia bacterium | reverse complement strand
GGGCAGTGGCATGGTAGAGGGCGCCCGGGAACTCCAGCCTCAGCGGTCGAACCATAACTATCCGATCATACCGTCACCTCGATCAAAAGTAAAGACCTGACCCCCATGGTTGAGATCGGCCACCGCAGCGAGGTGTACCGCTGAGCTCCTCACCCTCCAACGGGTAGAATCATCGCTAGCTCTAGCCCAGCGGGATTCCACATGAGGAGGGCGAAAGACTCTGTGACCGCAGCCATACGCGACCTCTCGATCGCTGACTACGACGACCTCGTCCGCCTGTGGCAGGAGGCGAACCTACCGTATCGGCCGCACGGCCGCGACAGCCGGGAGGCGATCGCCCGCCAGATGGAGGGAAACACTTCCCTCTTCCTCGGCGCGGAACAGGACGGGAAGCTCGTGGGCGCAGTCCTGGGCACTCACGACGGCCGCAAGGGATGGATCAACCGGCTCGCTGTTCACCCCGCCCACCGCCGCCGGGGGATCGGGCAGGCGCTCGTCTGCGCGGTGGAGGCCCGTCTGCAGGCGATGGGGATCGAGATCATCGGTGCGCTCATCGAGGACTGGAACGATGACTCGATGGCGTTCTTCGCCCGCCTAGGGTACGTCGCCCACTCGGACATCCTCTACTTCTCGAAGCGCCGCTCCCCGAAGGCGTAGGGCGTCCCGCACCGGCTCGGAGGGCCCTTCCTTCCAGCTACTTCACGGAGCTGAGGCGTCCCTTCACGAAGCTGGCGAGGATCACGAGGCTTGCCGAGAGGCCGATCATCAGGATTCCGAGCGCGGAGACCTTGCCCCACAGCCCATCGTAGGCGTAGCGCATGATCTGCACCGAGAGGACCTCGCTCCCGGGACGGGCGAGCACCGCGGAGACGCTCAGCTCGCGCACGAACATCGCCGCCATCAAGACCCACGCCGAGAGAACGCCGGGGGCGATCAGGGGAACGGTGATCCGGCGGAGCGTGCCGAGGAAGCCAGCCCCGCAGACCCTGGAAGCATCCTCCAGATCGTGGTGCACCTGGATGAAGGCGCTGGTGAGGGGACGGACGCCGTAGGGCAAGTAGGTCCCGATGTAGGCCACCAACAGCGCCCACAACGTCCCGTAGATGGGCGTGCGGATCAGGAACCACATGAACCCCACGCCGATAATCAGGCCGGGAAACGAGTACGACAAGAACACGAGCGAGTCGAGGAGGCTCGTCGCCCGCCCCTTGATCCTGACGAGCACGTAGGCGATGAACACGGAGAGGACCACACCTATCGTTGCTCCGCCGACAGCCAGAAGCGCCGTGTTCCCGATCGAGCGGATGGCGATGCGGTCCTGGAACACCCCCTGCCAGTTCGCCAACGAGAACAGGCTCAGCGCTCGGCTTCCGGGCATCACCGTGTACGGGAGGAACGACATGTACCCGAGCGTCAACGCGGGGATTACGATGAGCACGCAGAACAAGACCAGCACGATCCCGGAGAACACGTACCTCAGCCGGCCGAGGTTGGCCACGGTGGGGCGGAACCCCTTTCCCGTGACCGTCACGAACCGCTCGCTGGCCGAGGTGAGGTAGCGGTAGAGGAGGACCAGGGAGATCGCCGAGACAAGGACGATGACCCCTAGCGCCGCCGCGCGGCCGTAGTCGGGGGACCACCCCACGGAGATCACCCGATACACGTAGGTGGTAAGAACCTGGATCCGACCGGGGATCCCGACCATCTGGGGCACGGCGAATGCGGCCAGACTGCGGATCACCGCGAGCATGAACGCCGCCAGGACGGCCGGGCGGAGCATCGGCAAGGTGATCTTCCACAGGGTGCGCGCATTCGACGCCCCGCTGACCCGCGACGCCTCCTCCAAACTGATGTCGAACGAGTACAGGGCGGGCGAGATCACCATGAAGGTCACCGGCAGATCGAGCAGACCCTCCAGGAAGATCATCCCGCCAAGGGAGTAAATGTTGAGCGGGCCCCAGCTCATCCCGAGGAGGCCCCGCAGCCACATGTTCAGGATCCCGTTCGTGGGATTGAGAAGGATGATCCACGCCGCGGCGAACAACACGTGCGGGAACATCATCGGAATCAGGGGTAGAACGCTGAACGCGCGCTTCAGGGGGATGTTCGTGCGGACGCTCAGGTACGCCAGGAAAGTTCCCAGCACCGTCGAGAACAGGGCCGATCCAAAGGTGAAGATCAGCGTGTTGAGGAGGACACGGGGGAGCGAGGGGTCGGAGTAGACGGCGATGTACTTGTCCAGCGTGAACGTCCTCAGTGCGCCCAGTCCGCGGGAGAAGCTCCCGAGGAGGAGCATCACCACCGGGCCAACGGTGAGGGATGCGACCACCAGGATGAGTACCGCGACCAACAGGGTCCGCGGCGGAACGGCCCCCCGAACCCACGCGCGGGCGTTCATGACTGCGTCCGGAGCACGCGGCACCACTCCGGGCGAACCCGGAGCCGGACCTGATCCCCTTCGGTCACACGATCCGCCAGGCCCAACTTCGCCAGCACCTCTTCCCCGTTGGCGTCCACGCGCACCTCGTAGGCCTCGCCCGTGAACAAGGAAGCCTTCACCCGTCCGTCGAACTCGTTGGTTTCTCCCCCCGACCCCGAACGGACGAGCTCAACCGACTCCGCTCGGAAGTACATCGTGACTTCCTCTTGCGGGGCGATGCCCGCTGGCGCCGCCGCCTTCAGCCGGCCCAACCGCGTGTCGACCAGGGCGAAGCCATCGCCCTCGTGGGAGACGACCTTCGCCTGGACGAAGTTCGCCCGGCCGACGAAGTCAACCACGAACGGGTTGTCGGATTGGAAGTAGAGCTCCGTCGGCGTGCCTCGCTCCACGATCGCCCCGCGGTGCATGACCGCGACCTCGTCCGAGATGGCCAGGGCTTCCACCCGGTCGTGGGTGACGTAGACCGACGAAAGTCCGAGCGACATGATGAACCCCCGCAGCTCCTGCCGCGTGCTCTCGCGCAGCTTCGCATCGAGGTTGCTCAACGGCTCGTCGAAGAGGATGACCTTGGGCTCGGCCACCAGCGCCCGCGCCAGGGCCACCCTCTGCTGCTGGCCTCCGCTGAGCTTGGTGGCGGGGCGGTTCTCCAGACCTCCCAGTTGCACCATGTCCAGCACTCCCTTCACCCGACGCGTGACCTCGTGACGGGCGACCTTGCGCAGGCGAAGCGGGTACGCCACGTTGTCGAACACGGTCATGTGGGGCCAGATGGCGTAGGACTGAAACACCATCCCCAACCCGCGGCGCTCGGGCGGGAAGGCGATACCGCGGGCCTTCGACCACACAACGTCGTCTCCCACGGTGATCTCGCCCGAGTCGGGGTTCTCCAGACCGGCGATCGACCGGAGAAGGGTGGTCTTGCCGCATCCCGACGGACCCAGCAGCGTCAGGATCCTTTGGGCAGGGGTCGTCAGGGTGACCCGGTCGAGGGCCCTAACTTCCTCGTGCCTCGATCGAAACGTCTTCGTTAGCTCGGCAACGGATACCTGCACACCGACGTCCTTTGCCCCGAGGGGCCACGGGGTGGCCTGCCGATGGATGGACAGGCCACCCCAGCCAGCTTCCTACTTGAAGATCCCGGCGAAAAACTGACTCCAGGTCTGGATCTCTTCGTCGGAGAGGTCGCGGATCGGCCGGACCACGGTCTGGTCGATCCCCGGGACCGGCGGGTAGATCCCCTCGTAGAGGACGTACTCCCCGACCTTGTCCGCCAACAGCTTCATCGAGACGTCGGACAGCCAGAAGTCGATGAACAGCTTGGCAGCCTCGGGGTGGCGGGGGTTCTTCACGATGGCCATCGCCCGCGGCGAACCGAACAGGCCTTCCGTCACGTTCGCCCAGCCCAGCGGCGCCGGGGCCTTGGTGATGATGTACTTGGGCATCGAGATCCCGAGGACCCGCTCGCCACGGGCGATCGGATCCGGCGTAGGGCCAAACGACGCCACATACAAAGGTTGATTGGCAGCAATCCCACGCAGCCACTGCACCCACGCGTCCTCGCTCTCGAACACCTCTTCCTTGAGGGCGACGAGCCACGAGATCGTGGTGGCGTGGACGGTCGGGTCGGGCATCAAGAGCTTGTCCCGCCACTTCGGGTCGGCAAGCTCGAGGTAGGACGTCGGAACCTGGTCGGCAGCGAGGAGTTCCGTATTGTAGAGGATGCACACGTACTCGATGCCGAACAGCTGGATGACCCCGTCCTCATCGAGGGCCCAGTCGGGATACAGCGAAGCGTTGGGAGACACGTAGGAACCGAGCACGCCCTGCTCCTTGAGAATCTGCAGAATGGGGAGCGGGCCCTGCACCACGTCGGCAAGCAGCTTTCCGGCCTGGAACTCGGTCAGCACGGTGGGGATGAACTTGTCCGTGGCCACCCGGACGTACTCCGCGTTGACCCCATACGTGTTCGCGAACTCAGCGATGATCGGTTCGATGGCGGTGATGTTGGCGTAGAACGTGACCTTGCCTTCAGCCTTCGCGGCCGCCACATCACCCTGGCCCCACGCGGCCAGCCCAGCCAGCACCAGACAGAGAAGAACGGCGAACAAACGGGATCGGACTGTCTTCACGGGATACCACCTTCAGCTCAATTCTAGCCGGGCTTGTGGAACCGCTCAAGACCGAACCCAGATGTGATGTGACAACACTGTTGAGGTCTCTCTCCCTGAAGCTCAGTAGGCCGCGCTGCCCTGTGCGCAGCGATTCCTCTACAGCCGGGTCGAGATCGGCCATGTCCAGATCCGTTTCGCGAGGAAGGACCCGAAGAGCTCGACCGTCTCTGCCCGTCCCTGGCCCGCGCACGGCCAGCACGACGTGCCGGGCGTAGGCCTGCACCAAATCGGGCGAGAGCACGGCGTGGTGGTACAGCGTGTCTCTCCACCAGAGGAACGCGCTGAACGGAACGAGCGTCAGGCCGATTCCGTAGGGCGGCGGGATTCTAGGACCGGATACCCGGTGACGAGGAAGTCCTCGCCCACGCGCTCGATTCCAAGATCGCGGAACCGGATCCCCTGAGCTGGGTCGTTCACGCCCTGTCCCCCCACCGAAGGGACGGCGTCTCGCCCGCCGAGGATCAGCGGGGCGTAGAAGAACGCGATCTTGTGGACAAGTCCCGCGGAGAGGAACGACCACGCCACCTCGGCCCCCCCCTCCACCAGAAGCGAGTCCGTCTCTTCACCCAACCGCCGGAGGAGCCCCCGCAGGTCCACGCGGTCCCCTTCTCCCGGGAGCCGCCACACCTCGGCCCCCTTCTCCCGAAGGGCGTTCTCGACCTCCACCGACATCCGGTCGGTGGTGGCGACGACGGTCCTCGCCTCGGGGGAGAAAACCTTCGCCCCGAGGGGGACCCGGCCCTCGGAGTCGAGGACGATCCGCACGGGCTGGGGACCTTCCCCTTCGCGAACGGCGAGCGATGGATCGTCAGCGAGGACTGTCCCCACGCCGACGAGGATCGCCCCGTACCGGGCGCGCAGGGAGTGCACCAGCCGCCGCGACGCGGGCCCGGTGATCCACCGCGACCTATGGGTTCGGGTGGCGATCTTCCCGTCCAGGCTCATCGCGAGCTTCAGGACCACGAACGGCGTCCGGGCGCAGACCCAGTGGAAGAAGACCTCGTTCAGCCGGCGCGCCTCGTCGGCGAGAACCCCCTCCACGACCTCGACCCCCGCCTCCCGCAGGCGGGCGAGGCCCCGGCCGTCCACGCACGGGTTGGGGTCGGCCGTGGCCACGATCACGCGCTTGACCCCGGCCGCGACGATCGCGTCGGCACACGGCGGGGTCTTCTTCCCCGGGAAGTCCACGCACGGCTCGAGGTTGAGATAGAGGTCCGCTCCTCGCGCCCGGTCCCCGGCCTCGAGGAGGGCCACCGCCTCGGCGTGGGGGCCGCCGCACACGGCGTGGTACCCCTCCCCGACCACGGTCCCGTCCCGCACCACCACCGCGCCCACGAGGGGGTTGGGGCGAGCCCACCCCCACCCCCGGCGGGCGAGCTCGAGGGCCCGCTTCATGAGCGCATCGTGCGCCCCGCTCTCGCCCATAACTCCCGCGCCGCTGCGGCAGGATCTGCGCTCCCGAAGATCGCCGATCCGGCCACGATCACGTCCGCCCCCGCCTCGACCACGCTCCGCACGTTCCCCGGGCCGATCCCCCCGTCCACCGCGATCTCCACCGCTCGCTCCCCGATCTCCCGGCGCAGCTTCCGGATCCGATCCAAGGCCGCAGGGAGGAACGCCTGGCCGCCGAACCCGGGCTCCACGCTCATCACGAGGACGAGGTCCACCCGGTCGAGGTACGGAAGGACCTCCTCGAGAGGCGTCCCCGGCCGGAACGAGATCCCGGCCTTGCACCCCAGGTCGCGGACGGCGCGCAGCGCTTCGTCGGGAGGATCCTGGGCCTCGACGTGGACCGTGATCGAGTCCTCGGGGCCGACGCGAAACTCGCGCGCGTAGCGGGCGGGGCGCTCGATCATGAGGTGGATCGCGAACGGAAG
>DSBZ01000125.1 GCA_011057175.1 Candidatus Acetothermia bacterium | reverse complement strand
GTGCTTGATGCAAGGACGAAGACGGGTCAGTGGCGCCAGTGGTACAATAGCGGGCGGCCACACAGTGCACTGGGGTATCGGACACCGGAGGAGTTCCGAGATGGGGTACGGATCCCGCTTCTGAAGCATGGGCAGCCTTCGACCTATCGGCGGAGGCAGGAGAACCATCGGAGAAGGCGCCGCGAGGCAAACGAGCCGAGTCTCTACTTGCGGCTGGCCCTAACTTAGGGGGCAGGCCTGCGTTTCCTGCTTCGACTGCCTCCGCAACTGTAGAAGATGGGTCAAACCCGATCACGAACTCCCCGTCGATCTCGATCACCGGGCCGCCCCGCTGCCCGGTCTTGCGGTTCCATGCACCTCCCACGAAGCGCCCGTGCCCTCGCGTCCTTGACAATTGGTGAACGGGGTCTATCGCACTTTCATGCTGCAGTACTTTTGCGGGAAAGGAGGCGATCATGCCGCTGGTGAAGATCACGCGCAGCCGACAGGTCAGCATCCCGGAGGATCTCTGTGAGGAGATGGGGCTTCGGGAGGGCGACTACGTGGAGATCTCCCGCCGCGGCGACCAGCTCGTCCTGCGGCCGATGGCCGTGGTGGATCGGGCCCAGGCAGAACTGGCGCAGCTGCTTGAGCCCGTGTGGGAACGGAACAAGGGCGCAGATCCGGCCGCTGTGGAAGCAGACGTGGAGAAGGCCGTGGGCGAGGTCCGCACCGGTCGCCGGTAGCCCCTGTGGGTTCGGGTCATGATTCGCTTGTTCCCCGACACGAACGTGGTGGTGAGCGCGACCATGGTTCGGGAGGGTGCGCCGGGACGGGTACTTCGGGTATGGCTGGACGGGCAAGGTCGAGCTTGCCACGTCCCGCGCCCTACTGCGTGAACTGAAGAGGGTCTTGCAGCGTCCACCAATCCGCCAGTATCAGAAGCTCGCGCCTGACGAGCTATCCCGGCTTGTGGAGTTGATCGCAGCAGCGGCCATGATCACGCTGGGTAGGTACCGCGGCATCAGGATCGTGCAGCCGGCGGGTTCCTGATGGTCCTCGAGGCCGAGTAGAAGTCATCCCCAACTGCGCCCCGGGAACATCACCCGCTGCCCAAGCCCAGGGCTCATGCACGGAGAGCCTGAACCCTGTTCCAAACCTAGCTCAGCCCGAGCAGGGCGTCGAGGCGGGCCTTGTCGAACCCAACCACGAACTCGCCGTCCACCTCGATCACCGGCACGCCCTGTTGCCCGGTCTTGCGCACCATCTCCATCGCCGCCTGGTAGTCGGCGGACACGTCCACGTCGGTGTAGGCGATTCCCCGGTCGTCCAGGTACCGCTTGGCCACCTGACACCACGGGCAGGTGGGGGTGCTATAGACGATCACTTCGTGCTTGACTTGCTCGTCCATTTCGTTCCCTCCTCAGCGAGTTTATTGCGGATCCCTGGCGAGAGGAGCTCCTGCAACGCGGGGGTCACGCTCAAGCAGTGGAGCCGCCCGTCGCGGGTCCGCGCCACGAGCCCCGCCTCCTCCAGGATCCGCAGATGGTACGAGAAAGCGGAGGTGGACATCGCCAACGCCTGGGCGATCCGCCCACAGGGAGTGCTGTCCTGGGCAAGCAGGTAGCTCAAGATCTGTATCCGCTCCATGCTCCCCAGGGCGGCGAACGACTTCGCCAGCTCCGCGAGCTCTCGGTCCACGGACCGAGTATAGCTCGTCCGGAGTAACGTTCAACTGTCGTTGAAGTGTTGACACGACGGGCGCGGCCGGCTAGGCTTGGCGCATGGAAGCCAAGGTCACCTGGCAAGGCGGGATGAAGTTCGTGGGCGTGGGGCCCTCCAGCCACGCCGTGGCGATGGACGCCGGCCGCGAGGCGGGGGGAGAGGATTCCGGCCCCCGGCCCACCGAGCTCCTCCTGTGCGCGCTCGGGGGGTGCACGGGGATGGACGTGGTGTCGATCCTCGGGAAGATGCGCACCCCACCGCGGAGCCTGGAGATCGTGATCGCAGCGGAGCAGGCCCCGGAGCACCCCAAGGCGTTCCGCACGGCGAAGCTCCTCGTCCGGGCAGAGGGCGTGCCGGAGGGGAACCTGCGCAAGGCGGCCCAGCTCTCCTACGAGAGGTACTGCCCCGTGGGGAGCTCCCTCTCCACCGAGATCACGATCGAGGTCGAAGCCCGGCCGTAGTCAGGTCAGCAGATCTCTTACCGCAGAGCGCCGAGAAGAACGGCAGGATCTACCACCAAGACACAGAGGCAAGGACTAGAACGCAGGCGTAGTCGGTCAGGTTGTGTTCCAAAGAACTCCGATCCCTTGGTGTTCTTCGTGTCCTTGGCGTACTTGGTGGTGAGAAAGGCTTCAGGGTCCCTCTGCGTCCTCTGCGCCTCGGCGGTGAGGATCCAGACTTCAGTCGAGGCTCACCCGGAGGTCCACGGCCACCACGCGATCCGGGTAGCAGAGGATCGGGTTCACGTCGAGCTCTCGGATCTCCGGGAAGTCGGCGGCGAGGTGGCTCAGCCGCTCCACGGCGTCCGCAAGGCTCGGCAGGTGCACCCCCGGCCGCCCCCGCGCTCCTTCAAGGAGCGGGAACCCCCGAATGCTCCGCAGCAGACCCTCCGCCTCGCCCCGGGAGAGGGGGGCGAGGGCGAACGCCACATCGCCCAGGACCTCGACGAACACGCCGCCCAGCCCGAACATGACGAGGGGCCCGAACGTGGGGTCACGCACGATCCCCACGATGACCTCCACGCCCGGCGGGAGGAGTTCCTGCACGTACGCGCCGGCCGCGGTGGGGACGCCCCGGACCATCTCCCGATAGGCGTCTCGAACCCCGCCCACGGGAACGCCGATCCTCACCCCGCCCGCATCGGACTTGTGGACGACCGCTGAGGAGAGGACCTTGAGGACAACCTTCTCCCCCAGATCGTGGGCCAGCGCTTCCGCCTCGTCCGCGCTGCGCGCGACCCCCCCTCGCGCGACGGGGACCCCATAAACAGCGAGGAGATCGAGCGATTCCACGCCGAGCCGAGGGCCGCGCGAGCGCAGAAGCTCCCGCGCCCGAGCCCGATCGGCATCCCCCGCCGATCGCTCGGGGGGCGGGCGGTCCCGGATCTCCCGATAGCGGGCGAGGGTCGCCAATGCCCGCACGGCGCGGGCGGGCTCGAAGTACGCGGGGATCCCGGCTGCGCCCAATATCTTCACCGCCTCCTCCCCGAGCTCGCCGGCGAGGAAGCTTGCCACGACCGGTTTCGCGTGCCGGCGATGCGCTGCGGCGAGGATCCGTGCCAGCTCAGCAAAGGTCAGCACGGGGTGGGGGGCGGTGAGGACGAGCCCCATGTCCACCCGTGGGTCGGCGAGGACCCACTCCACCGCATCCCGGAACCGGTCGGCGGAGGCATCGGCGAGGATATCCACTGGATTGGCGACGCTCGCCCTGGGGAAGTGTTCGGCGAGGGAGTCCACGGTCGCCGGAGAGAGAGGAGGCAGCTCGAGGCCGTCGTCCGCGGCGGCATCCGCAGCCAGGATCGCCGGCCCGCCGGCGTTGCTCACGATCCCGACCCTCCGCCCGCGCGGCAGGGGCTCCTGGGAGAGCGCGATCGCCCCTTCGAGCAGTTCCTCCACCGTGCGAACGCGGAGAACCCCGCATCGCCGGAACGCGGCCTCGTAGGCGCGGTCCGATCCGGCAAGGGCCCCCGTATGGGACGAGGCCGCCCGCGCCCCGACCTCCGTGGTCCCCGCCTTGAGGACGAGCACGGGCTTCTCCCGCGTCACCTCGCTTGCGAGGCGCACGAACTCACGCCCATCCTCGACCCCTTCGAGGTAGGCCGCAATGACCCGCGTCTTCGGGTCACGGGCGAGGGCGGCAAGGAGGTCGTTCTCGGTGAGCACGGCCTTGTTGCCAAGCGACACGAAGAACGAGAACCCAAGCTCCCTCTGCCAGGCCCAGTTCAGGACCGCGCTTCCGAGGGCCCCGGACTGGGAGAGGAACGCGATCGCGCCCGCGAACGCTCCCCGCGGGGCGAAGGTCGCGTTGAGCCTCGCCCGGGGGGAGATGAGCCCGAACGAGTTCGGCCCGAGCACTTTCATCCCGTGGGCGGCAGCGATGCGCACGAGCTGCCGCTCCCGATCGATCCCGTCCCCTCCCTGCTCCTTGAACCCGGCTGTGATCACGACCGCGTTGTGGATCCCCTTCCCCCCGCAGGCGTCGAGGGCGCGGAGCGCGTCGGCGGGGGGGACGGCGATGATGGCGAGGCTCACATCCGCGGGGAGGTCGTCCACGGTCGGGACGCACGGCCGGCCGAGGATCTGGGTGTGGCTAGGGTTCACCGCGTACACGGGCCCGGTGAACCCGGCGACGTTGGAGAAGAGGGCGTGCCCGAGCTTGCCCGGCGTGGCGGAGGCCCCGACCACCGCCACCGCCCGGGGAAAAAGGAGATCCGTGAGATCCCGTGGCATGTTGGGACACATGGTAGCTGCCTCCGCGGGATCTTCACACCCCCTGCACCTCCCCTCGACCGCAACGGTGGATAGTGGATCGTGGTGGAAGAGCACGCGAGAGCCCAACCACCGGAACCACCCCCTGACCGACGAGAGGGGTCGAGGGATCCCTCGCCCCCTCTCCCTCCTTTGGGTAGGCTAACCATGCACATGAAGACGGTGCTCGTGGTGGAAGATGAGCGGGAGATCGCACGCATGGTCCAGACGTACCTCATGCGGGAGGGGTACCGGGTGGAGGTCGCGTTCACGGGCGAGGAGGGGTGGACCCTGTTCAAGGACCTCCAACCCGACCTCGTGGTCCTCGACTTGATGCTTCCCGGGATGCACGGGTTGGAGGTGGCACGGCGCATCCGCCAGGGCGCGACGACCCCGATCATCATGCTCACCGCCCGCACGGAGGAGGCGGACCGCGTGGCCGGCCTGGAGATGGGGGCCGACGACTACGTGACGAAGCCGTTCAGCCTGCGGGAGCTCGCGGCGCGGGTGCGTGCCGTTCTCCGCCGCACGGAGGGGACCACGGTCCCCGAGGTGATCCGCGTGGGGAAACTCACCGTGGACCTCGCAGCCCGGGAGGCCCGCCTCGGCGGGGGCCTCCTCGACCTGACCCCCACCGAGTTCGATCTCCTCGCGTTCTTCGCTCGCCACCCCGGACGGGTGTTCACGCGGCGCGAGCTCCTGGAGGCGCTGCAGGAGCGAACGTACGCGACCCTGCCGCGCACGGTGGACTCCCACGTGAAAAACCTCCGCCACAAGATCGAACCCGATCCGGAGGATCCCACCTACATCCTCACCGTGCACGGAGTGGGGTACAAGTTCCGCCCCCCCGAGGGGGGGTAGCCGTTGTCCTTTCGCTGGAATCACGCTGTCAAGAACAGCGGTGTGGCAAGCAGGTCTGCATGCATAACCGCAGCGGACAGCGCAGTCCACGAGAAGCGTAGGGAGGTCTCAGGGCTTGCCTCGAACGACTCGCTCCCCCGTCCGCTCCACCCGAGTCACACTAGTTGGTGTCTCCGACTCACATGGGGCAGTGCCCACCTGCATGAAAATCACATCACCGGCAGACATAGCAGACGCAGAACTCGTCTCCAACTGGACCGCAATCCCAGTAGCACTCCCAGCACATCTCCGCACCATCTGGGAGAGGAGTGCACGAGACTAGCTCGCACCCGAGAGGGGGGCATTGGGCTACCACGCCCCCTCCGAAACACAAACACGCCACCGCAGTCATCACCCTCAACATCCTCTCGCCCCCTGCATGCAAGTGTGCTCAGTACACAGCGGCCGGCCTACACGTGTGAAGATGGTTGTCTTGGTGCGCAAGGGGGTCGGGTCTGTCTGACAAGCGCGCCCGACCACGTGGATGTCACGTTCAGGCGGACTGCGCTTACGGGACGCTTCTGTGATCACCACTCTGAGGAGGGATAACGCTTGTCTTTTCGGTGGAAACTGTCAGCGGCACTGCTACTCACTGCACTGCTGGCCGTCGGTGCCACGTACTGGCTGACCACGACCGGGGTCCGAGAGCGTTTCGCCTCATTCCGGCTCGAGCAGCGTCACTTCGAAGTGGAGAGCTTGGTTCCGTTCCTGGCCGGGTACTGGCGGGACAACGGAACCTGGGCTGGGCTCGACATCTACTTCCAGCTCGTGAGCTACGTCCGCCGCGGAACGGAGGTCTTCCACCGGCCGGTCCTGGATAGGATCATGGTCATTGACGCTGAGTACCAGGTCGTCGGCTGCGCCGAGAAGACACAGCTTGGGCAGTGCGTGATGGATGATCCCGAGATCAGGGAGATCATCGAGTACTACGGGGTACCAGTGGTAGTCGATGGGATACAGGTCGCGACCGTGATCCCCCTGGACATCGCCAATCTGACGCCACTGGAGCGGGACTTTCTCCGCTCGATCCAGCGGGCGGTGCTCGTGGGAGGGGCCGCGGCCCTCGTCGCGGCGGCCCTCCTCGCAGTGCTCCTCGCCGCCCAGCTCTCCCGGCCGCTCAAGCGGCTCATCTTGGCCACG
>DSBZ01000162.1 GCA_011057175.1 Candidatus Acetothermia bacterium | reverse complement strand
GACCTGCCCTCGCGGGCACGATGAAGTATAGCGGGGAGGATGGGGGGCGGTCAAGCCGCTCCCTGTGGAAAACCTTCGGCCACGTGTCCAGGGGCGGGGGGACAGGTGTCCAAGATGCAGAGCAGCAAGACTGTTGTCGGGTCCTCTCGCAATGCGTTCTTGTCCACAGGGCTTTCCCCAAGGGAATGTATTGCACGCACTGCAGGGAGCCGATTCCCCGTTCCGCCTGGACGGTTCCCCGGTGGACGGGCTGCCTCCGCGGGGGAACATAGCGGGGATGAGGGCGTTGGTGACGGGGGCCACGGGGTTCATCGGGGCGAACGTCGTCCGCGCGCTCCTCTCCCGCGGATATGCGGTGCGGGCGCTCGCGCGGGGAGGAGCGGACCGGCGGAACCTCGTCGGCCTCGATATCGAGTGGGCGGAAGGGGACGTGCGCGACCCGTCCGCGGTGTGCGCGGCGGTCAGGGGGTGTTCCCTTGTGTTCCACGTCGCTGCCCTGTACGCGTTCTGGGCCCGGCCCCGCCGGCTCATGTACGAGGTCAACGTGGACGGGACGGGCAATGTCCTCCACGCGGCGGAGGAGGAAGGCGTCGAGCGCGTTGTGGTCACGAGCTCAGTGGCGGCCCTCGGCCTGCGAGACGATGGCCGCCCCGCGGACGAGACGGTCCCCGCGACCTCCGCTACCCTCATCGGGGACTACAAGAAGAGCAAGTTTCTCGCCCAGGAACTGGCCCTGGCGTTTGCCCGGCGGGGGCTGCCGGTGATCGTCGTCAACCCGAGCTTCCCCGTTGGCCCGTACGACCGCAAGCCCACCCCCACCGGGCAGGTGATCGTGGACTTCCTGAACGGGCGGATACCGGCTTACGTGAACGGGGGGCTGAACGTGGTGGCGGTGGAGGATGTAGCCCTGGGCCATGTCCTCGCCGCGGAGCGGGGGCGGCCAGGGGAACGGTACATCCTCGGGGGGGAGAACCTCACCATGCGCGAGTTCTTTCGCCTCCTCAGTGGGGTGAGCGGCCGGCCCGCCGCGGTGCTCCGTCTCCCCGCGGCCCCCCTCATCCCCCTTGCCTACCTCAACGCGGCGTGGAGCGCGGTGACGGGGACCGTTCCCCGCCTGACCCCGGACACGGCGCGGATGGCCCACCACCGGATGTTCTACGACCCCACGAAGGCGGTGCGGGAGCTTGGGCTCCCGCAGACCCCGGCCGCCGAGGCCCTCCAGCGCGCGGTGGTGTGGTTTGAGGAGAATGGGTACGTCAGCCCGTTCCGGTGCGGAGGAGGGCGAGCGCCTGGTCGAGGTTGACCTCCGTGTCTACGCATCCGTCGCGGGAAAGGGGGATCACGACTACAAGGGGCCGCGACGGACCGAGGGCAGCCACCGCTTCCTCCCCCTCCTGAAGCTCCTTGGCGCAGGCGATGGCGACCACGGCCTGCGGGCGCGTCTCCTGGACGAACCGCAGGGCGAGCGCGCCCCCGGGGGCGACGCACACCCCCTTGTAGCCGAGGCGGAGCGCCTCCTCGCGCAGGGCCTTGATCGGGCAACGCTCCGCGCAGTCGGGGGGGCACCGGAACCCCTGGCGGGACGGGCGACCGGGACAGGTCGCGCTCGGGCGCAGGCAGTGGGGGAGGAGGAGGACCCGTTCCCGCGGTGGGATCGCAGCGAAGTTCGTGTCAGCCATGGCCAAACACCTGGACGACGACCTCCCGCTCGCGCGGCCGGTCGAGCTCGATCAGGAACAGGCGCTGCCACCGCCCGAGGACGAGGCGCCCCCCCTCGACGGGGATCGCCTCGCTCGCCCCGAGGAGGAGGTGCTGGCAATGGGCGTGGGCGTTGGGGCATTCGTCCGGGGTCATGTTGTGGGTGCGGATGGTGAAGTCGTTGTGCCGGTAGTAGAGCTCGCGGGGGGCGACCCGCTTCAGGAACTCCTCCATGTCCGCGATGAGGAGCGGCTCGTTCTCGTTCACGCGCACGGCGGCAGTGGTGTGGCGGCAGAAGATGAGGGCGAATCCGTCGCGGATGCCGCTCTCACTGACGAGGCGTTCCACCTGGTCGGTGATGTCGACGAACTGGGGGGCCCGCTCCGTGGGCACGATGAACGCCATCCGGTGCAGGATCGGCCCGGTATAGGTCGGGTTCACGTCTCCCCTCCCCACTCGCGGAGGCGGGCGATCACGGCTTGCACGGCCTCATCGGGGGTGGAGGCCCCGGCGGTGACCCCGACTTGGGTGATCCCCTGAAGCGATCCCGGGCTGATCTCCTCCTCCGACTCGATGAAGTGGGTGGGGACCCCGGTCGCCCGGACCACCTCCGCCAGGCGACGCGTGTTCGCTGAGTTGCGGGACCCAACAACGAAGATCGCCTCCACGCGCCGCGCCAGGTCCTGGGCCGCCCGATAGCGCCGTCCCGTCTCCGGGCACGTCGTGTCCACCACCTGGAGCTCGCGGAGCACGCTTCGGTTCCGGCCGACCACGGCCTGTACGAACTCCCAGAACGCCTCGCGTTCCTTCGTGGTCTGGGACACGATCGCCAGTCGTCCCCCCCGCGCCGGGGGGGCATCCGTCGGGATGAGGGTGGCGTGCCCCTCCCCGCCCGTCCATGCCAGGAGCCCCTGGACCTCGGGATGGGTCGCCTCGCCGTAGATGAGAACGGTGAACCCCTCTCCGCTCAAGCGGTGGGCCTCTTCTTGGGCCCGCTTCACGATGGGGCACGTCGTGTCGACGAGGGCCAGCCCCCGCTGGCGGATCGCCTCGACCACATCCGGTCCTGCCCCATGGGCGGTGATCGCCACTGCGGGAGCGGTCACCTCGCCGAGGGCGCTCACCCCCTGGGCTCCGAGGGAGGCGAGCCGATCCACGACCCGCGCGTTGTGGACGATCGCCCCGAGGGTGGCGAGGGGGCCCCGCGCCCGGAGGTGTTCCTCCACCATCTCCACCGCCCGCCGCACCCCCGGACAGAACCCGTACACGCGAGCGAGCTCGATTGCGATCATCGTCCCTCCCGGGCCCGGCCGAGGGCCATCAAGGGGAACGCGTGCCGGTAGAGGCCGTAGCGGATCATGAAGTCGGTGGGGAACCCCGTCCCCGTGAACTGGGGCTCATCCCACGTCCCATCCTCGCGCTGCGTCCGCACCAGGTAAGCGATCCCGCGCTGGACGGCCTCGCCCTGCCCCTCGCCTCCTGCGAGGAGGGCGAGGAGCGCCCACGCGGTCTGGGAAGGGGTGGACGGCCCTCGGCCTCGCAGCTCGACCCGGCCGTAGGACGCGATGTCCTCCCCCCACCCCCCGTCCTCGTTCTGGCGGGCGAGGAGGAACTGTACGGCCTTCCGCACCCGCGGGTCGGCCATCTCCCACCCGCAGGCGGCCAGGGCGGGGAGGACGGCCCCAGTTCCATAAAGGTAGTTCACCCCCCACCGCCCGTACCACGACCCGTCCTCCTCCTGCTCACGCAGGAGGTAACGGAGCGCCCGGTCCAGGGGCCGGAAGCCGGGGCGGTATCCCAGGCGGCCGAGGAGCTCCACGATGTGGGCGGTGACGTCGGCCGAGGGGGGGTCGCGGAGTTCCCCGAAGTCGGCGAACGGGATCTCGCGGAGGAAGGCCTTGGTGTTGTCCCGATCGAACGCGCCCCAGCCGCCGTTCCTGGACTGCATGCCGAGGAGCCACTCCAACCCTCGCCGGAGGGCAAACCCCTTGTTTTCCTCTGGAAGAGATGTTCCCAAGAGGGCCATCATCACCACTGCCGTGTCGTCCGTGTCCGGGTACACGTCGTTGTCGAACTCGAATGCCCAACCGCCGGGCCGGGCGGAGCATTTCACTTGCCAGTCGCCGCCCACAAAGATTTGTTCCCCAAGAAGCCAAGTCCCGGCCCGAACGAGGGCAGGGTGGTCCGAAGGAAGCCCGGCATCTTGGAGGGCACACATCGCAAGCCCGGTATCCCACACCGGCGAGATACAGGACTGCAGGCGAAAACCGCGCTCATCCTCGATGCCATAGCGCTCAAAGCCGGCGATCCCCCTCGCAAGGACCGGCGACTGAAGAGGGTAGCCAAGCGCATAGAGGGCGAGGAGGGAGTAGACCCACGCCGGCTGGATCCCGCCCCAGCATCCATCGGCTTCCTGCCGGACGAGGATCCATTCTTCGGCCCGCTCAAGAGCAATCTTTCGCAAGGATCGTATGGGCCGGCGTTCATAAGACCGCAGGGCCTTGTCCACCCCATAGAAAAACCGGCCCCAGATGCTTTTCTTTCGGGGGAGGGAAAGATCGGCGTTAGCCCGGCCGCGCGGGAAAAGCTCGTCGATTCGGGCGTAGGGGGAGATGGGCCAAACCGGCTTCAAGACCCGCACAATGGCTAGGGGAAGGATCGACCCCCGCGCCCAAGAGGCGAAGGAATAAAGGTTCACCGGGAACCGATCAGGAAGGAGGATCAGCTCAGGAGGGACCATAGGCGTTGCTTCCCATGGCCACTCGCCGAGCATGGAAAGCCACATCTTCGTGAAGACCCGGGTTTTCTCCACCCCGCCTTGGGAGAGGATCCATTCCCGCGCCTTCTTCATGGCTGGGGAATTCGGATCCACTCCGGCCATCTTCAAGGCCAAATAAGCCTCGACGGTGGTGGAAAGATCCCCAGGCCCGCCGTACCAGTTAGCCCAAAAGCCCTCCGGCCGCTGCTCGGAAAGGATGTAGCGGGCGATCTTGTCCCAAAGTTCTTGAGTTCCGATCCCGAGGATATGGGTGAGGAAGAGGTGTTCGGCGGTGATAGTGACGTTGGACCCAAGCTCCGCCCACCACCAGCCCTCCGGAGATTGGCGGGAAAGGAGCCAATCCACCGCCCGGTCGAGGGCTTCCTCGAGATCTTCGACCCCGTCTCGGCCATGGGTGTGAGGAGCCGGCCGATCCACAATGAGGTACTCCCGGGGATCTCCTTTCTCCTTTTTCTCCTTCACCGCGGCCCAGCTCATCCGCCTACCACCTCCTCCCGCACAAGCGCCACCAGTTCCTCCACGAGCTTTTCCTCGGGAACCTTGGCCCGAGCGACTTTCCCGTGGGCGTAGAGGGTGCCAAAGCCCTTTCCCCCAAGAATCGCGAAGTCCGCGCGCTGGGCCTCGCCGATCCCGTTCACCGGGCAGCCCATGACGGCGAGGGAGATGGGTGCGGTGACCGCCGCAAGCCGCCGCCTGACCTCCGCGGCGATGCTGGGGACGTCGATCCCCGTCCGACCACAGGTCGGGCACACCACGTAGGAGGGGCCCCGCTGTCGGAGCCCGACCGCGGCGAGGATCTCCCACGCCGCCTCCACCTCCCGCACGGGATCCCCAGCGAGCGACACGCGGAGGGTGTCCCCGATCCCCTCGGCGAGGAGGATCCCGATCCCCACTGCGGACCGGATCGCCCCCTCCCACTCCGTTCCCGCCTCGGTGATCCCGAGGTGCACCGGCCAGTCCCCCTTCTCGCGGAGGAGGCGGTTCGCCTCCACGGTGAGGGGGACGCGGTGGGCCTTGATCGCGACCACGATGTCGTGGAACCCCGTCCGCTCCAGGAGCTCCACCTCCCACAGGGCCGCGTCCACGAGCCCCTCGGGCGTGATCTCTCCCCGGGCGCCGCGGAACCGCTCGTCCACGGACCCGGCGTTGACGCCGACCCGGATCGGCACGCCCCGCTCCCCCGCCGCACGGGCAATGGCCACGATCTGGGCCGGGTCGCGGATGTTCCCTGGGTTGAGGCGGAGCTTGTCGGCGCCCGCGGCAAGCGCGGCGAGGGCCAGCCGGTGGTCGTAGTGGATGTCGGCCACGACGGGGATCGTCACCTCCTCCCGGATCCTCCGGATCGCGTGGGCCGCCGCGATGTCCGGCACCGCCACCCGCACGAGCTCGCATCCCGCAGCCTGCAGTCGGTGGATCTGGTCCACCGTGGCCGGGACATCGGCGGTGGGGGTGCTCGTCATCGACTGGACCACGACCGGGTTCCCGCCCCCGATTGCCACGCCTCCCACGCGCACCGTCCGCGTCATGCCGCCTCCACGACCGGCCGCAGCGCGGCCGCGGCGCGCCCCAGCTTGCGGGAGCAGGCGAGCGCCCGTCCCGCCCACCGGATGGGGAACCCCGATACGTCCTCCCAGAGCTCGTCGAGGACGATCCGCACGATGAGGAACGGGATCCCTCGCCTCACCAGTTCGCGGCCGAGGTGGGCGGACTCCATGTCCACGGCGAGGGCTTCCAGGCCCAAGCGTGCCTTTTCCGCCGGGCCGGCGGGCCTCGCCACGGTGGCCACGGCTCCCACTACCGCGTCCGGCAACGCCTCCCGCGCCCTCGCCACGAGCGCCCGATCGAGCGGGATCCCCGACCCGTCGCCCCAGATCGCCTCCGCGAGGACGACCGTCCCCGCGCCCACGCCGGCCCGCGTCGCGCCGGAGAAACCGATGACGAGCGCCCCTCCTGGGTTGCGCACGTCCAGCCACGCGCGCAGTCGGTCCCCCGCTTGCCTCCCCACCCCCCCCCACCACCGGG
>DSBZ01000035.1 GCA_011057175.1 Candidatus Acetothermia bacterium | reverse complement strand
GCCTAGGGGAACTTTTCGCGGGTGCGCAGGAGAGGGGCGATCGTGAGGAGCGGATTTACCGGGCGGTGATGGAGTACGGATACAAGCTGCGGGAGGTGGGAGCGTATATGGGACTGCATTACTCCACGGTGAGCCGGATCGTGGGCCAACAGAAGTCAAAAGTAAAGACCTGACCCCCTTGTGCTTGTGCTGGGTGCTCTTCTTCCCGGTCCGTTGCCGGCCGCTATACGAACGAGGCCAACCAGACTGACCTGCTCGAGCTCAAGACAGATGGCAAGTTCTACCTCACCATTGCCATCGTGGGCGTCGGACTCCATGGCAAGTATGAGGTCAAGGGAAGCGAGCTCACGCTCTACTATGCCGACGGCTCAGCATCGCGCGGGACGATCAGTGGGAAGACGATCACCCTCTCGCCGAACCCAATCATGGAGTTCTGGGGAGTGGGCAGCACGTGGGTGAAGGAGTAGGCGCCGCTGGCGGTTAGAAGGGTGCCCGTAACGGCTGGGTGTCAAGGTCAGGACCGAGTCGGGAGATGGCAGCAAGGAGGGGAGTGGAGGTGGGGATGAAGCGGTGTCCGACATGTCAGGGAAAGGCCGCGATCTGGTGCAAACAGTGCAACGGCACCGGGACGGTCGGGAATCTTCTCGTTGGGTTCACCAAGTGCTCGCGGTGCGATGGACTCGGGGAGCACAAGTGCCCCAACTGTCACGGGAAGGGCGTGGTGGCTTCGTAGCACCTCGGAGTGGGTGAGAGCATCGCTCTACGGGAGGGAGGCATGGAGGAACAGCAGATCCCGGTAAGCCGGGAAGTCTACGAGCGGTTCGCGCTATTGCGTGCCCGATTGTCGGCGCGCCTCAAGAGGAAGCTCACGTGGGATGAGACCGTGGAGCTCCTGCTCGAACGTCAACGCAGGAAGAACGAGATCATCAGCTGGGCTTACAGCGTGGCGATCTTCGTTGCTATCACCTGGCTCCTCCTTTGGCCGGTCTACGTCTTCGCCCCTGCACTCATCCCACTGATGTACGCTATCGGCTTGGTGATCGCCGCGGTCTCGGTGTACATCCTCGGCCCGTGGGCACTGCGCACCTACAAACCGTTTGCCGATGCCCCGGCCGAGGTCGCGCAATCGGTGGAGGAACTGGCGGCCAAGGCGGGGATGAAGAACCTCCCAGTGCTCACTGTCTCCGAGACGGAGGAGATCAACGCCATGGCATACTGCGGCATCCCGCGGGGTCGCGTGTGCCTCACGCGGGGTTTGATTCGGGCCTATGAGGAGGGCCGGTTCTCCCTCGCGGAGCTGCGGGCAATCATCGCCCACGAAATCGCCCACTTGAAGCATCAGGACCTGCTGAAGTTCGGCCTGGCCCTATCGTGGGCGAACGTGTTCGAGTACGCCGGGAACGAATCGGTCCGCATGGGTGTTCGGATGGCAAATGCATCGGAAGGAGAAGACGAGGGAGCGTTTGCCATCGTGACGGCTATCGCTGGTTGGTTTTCTGCGGCCGCGGGGTCACTTCTCCTCCTGCTGGCCAAGCTTGCCTCCGCGCTCTCTCTGCACCTTAGCCGGAGGCATGAGCTCGAGGCGGATGACACGGCTGCCGAGCTAACCCGTCCGGGGGACATGGCGGCGGCCCTGGAGAAGATCACGACCATGAACGCCCAGCTCGAGCAGCGCGAGCTGGATCGGCTTCCCTACGCCGACCGCTGGCAGATTCAACCCCGGAACACCACATGGGCGGACCGGCTCTGGGATACTCACCCCCCCTCCGAGGTGCGGGTTGCCCGCCAAAGGAGCTTAGCAGCTGCGTTGTAGGACAACTGCGCGGCCTCGGGGCGGATCGGGAACGGTCACTAGGCGGCAAGGAGGGAGTTATGGGATATGAGTACAGGATGGTCCAGATCCCGCCGACGATTGCGGTCAAGGAACGGGGGGCGCGCGGCGGGGAAGCAGCCTATTACCTGGAGCGGATTGTCAACGAGCAGGCGGCCAGCGGTTGGGAGTTCTACGGGGCGGACACGATTGGCGTTGTGACAAAGCCCGGCTGCCTGGGGGCACTTCTCGGCGCCAAGGAGACTCTCTGTGAAGTACTACGTCGTTACGTTCAGGAGGGAAAGGGGTAGCGTTCAGAGCGGGTGAGCTACGCCTTCGACGGCCTCTTCCTCCGCAGGCCAAGGAAGTGGGCGATGTTCGCCTTGGGGTCGATCGTGTAGCGCAGGGCGCGGGAGTCGGCGCTCGTGAACAGGGTCGTCACCCCGGGGCCGTGGCCGCTCACCACGCAGTCGGAGTGGACCACAATCCCGATCGAGATCGCCCCGGATCGGTACACCCGCCCGTAGGCATGCTCGGTGTCGAGGATCGCCACCAGGTCCCCCAGGCGCAGATCTGAAAGCCCGTGCTCCTCCACCGTCTTTTCGTCGAAGAGCTGGATGTCGTAGTCCCCTCGGTAGCACGTATCTGCGCCGAGCCCGGAGCCCATCAGCGCGGCCGGCACAGCGTGGGTGACCCCAACGGTCAATGAGCCCTTCTTCTCCTGAATCGGCATCCTGGGAAGGATCCGCGGGTCGAGGTTCATCACCCGCACCTGGGGATGGTCGAGGAGGGCGAGTCCAGTCCCGAACGCCTTGATCCCAATTTTGTCCCCGATCTGGAGCGCCTCCAGGGTCTCGGGGCCGAAGTCCACGAGGACGTGCTCGATCCCCCCGTGCTTGCCGGTGACCACGCCTTGCGCCCCCTTGGCGTCCCCGGTGAGGACGCTTGCCTCGTTCCCCACGCAGGCCAGGAAGTTGAGTGCGTCGTTCGTGGGCGGGAGCCCCTCGCGGTCCTTGGCCAGGTTGCGGATGGAGACCCCCGGCTCGACGTGGTCCGCCATCCAGCCCAGCGCGGGGTCCCCGACCCGCAGGTTGTAGGTGATCCCGCCCACCCCGGGCAGGACGAGGGGCCGCCCGTCGTGGCTGATCCGGTACCCCCGCATGGACGGGTTCGTGACTTCCCCGACGACGGACAGCATGATGAGGCGATTCGCATTGGTCCGCATGGCTCCACTCTAGCGGGGTGACCCGAGCGCGCCAAGTGGGGGGGTCCGACGGCAGGCAGCGTCCCAGGGGAACAGCGCTCCCATGGGGATTGACAACCGGTGGGAGCTGGGCTACGTTGCCCCTGTGACGATCCCCAACCAGATCACCCTCGCCCGGATCCTGGCCACGCCGCTGTTCATGTTCTTCCTCTACGCCGAGGGCACGCCGTTCAAGATCCTCGCCCTCGCCATCTTCGCCCTCGCCGCGATCTCGGATGCGGTGGACGGGTACCTAGCGCGGGCGCTGCGCCAGGAGACGCGGTTCGGGGTGTTCGCCGATCCCATCGCCGACAAGCTCCTCGTGACCGCGGCCTTCGTGTCATTCGTCGAGCTGGGCGAGCTCACCGCGCCCCCCGTGGTGGCGATCCTCGCCCGGGAGTTCCTCGTCACCGGGCTCCGTATCCTCGCCATCGCGGAGGGGGTCACGATCCGGGCGAGCGTCCTCGGCAAGCTGAAGACGCTCTCCCACATCGGGCTCGTCCTGTTCATCCTCTCCACCCGCTACTTCGGCCTCGGCCCGCGGGGCCACGAGCTCAAGGAGGGGTTCCTGGGCCTCGCGGTAGCGTTGGCGTTCGTCTCCGGCGCGGAGTATTTCTGGCGCGGCCGGAAGCTGTTCCGGGGGATGTCTGCGCCGCGGTGAGCGGGGACACAAGGGGCGTCCGGGGGGGTCCTGCGACCTCCTCCACCTCCGCGCCCCCTCCTATACACGATGGGGGGATCCCCAGGGAGGTTGCTCGATGAACCGATGGTGGATGGTTTGGGCGTTCGTGCTCCTCATAGGTGCGTCGGCGTTCGCTGATACCTTGCATCTCAAGACCGGTCAGACGGTGGCGGGGGAGCTGTGCGGGGTGACGGCGAGCTCAATCCAGTGGTGCGCGGGGGAGGGGCTCCCGCTCTCATTTGCCCTCCTCGATGTGGCGCGGGTGGAGTTCGACGGGGACCCGATTGCCAGCCCCCGGCTGACGGTGGGGGAATGGAAGAAGGCGATGGGGCAGGCCCAGCGGGAGCTCACCTCCTGTCGAACCGCACGGCTCGGCCTCATCCTCGGGGGACTCGCGTTCGTGGGGGGCGGGTACTGGCTCGGCCAGCAAGGGCACGAGGCGGGCAACTTCCTCATCGCCCTGGGGACGGTGGCGGCGGGCCTGGGCGTGATCGCCACCAACCCGCGCTGCCCGGCCCAAGAGGAACGGGTGAAGGTCCTCGTCCGGATCGGGCTCGACCACGGCTGGCTGTACTGACGGGCGGATCGCCCCCGCGCAGGTTGACTTCGGGCCGCGATCGTCTATCCTAAGCCCCCTGTAGTCTTCCCTCGCCTCGCAGAGGTAGGCCCACGAGGAGTCAATTCCTTGGACTTGGGTTGGGGAGAGCGGGTATTCCATCCTGGATGGAGGAGCGAATGAGCTTGGAGTATGACATGGCGAAGGTCCGCAACATTGGGATCACGGCGCACATCGACGCCGGCAAGACGACGGTCACGGAGAGGATCCTCTACTTCACGGGGCGCGTCCACCGCGTGGGGGAGGTGGACGACGGCGAGGCGACGATGGACTGGATGCCTCAGGAACGGGAGCGGGGGATCACGATCACCGCCGCCGCCACGACCACGGGGTGGAATGGGCACCGCATCAACGTCATCGACACCCCGGGCCACGTCGATTTCACGGCCGAGGTCGAGCGCTGCCTGCGGGTGGTGGACGGGATGGTGGCCCTGTTCTGCGCGGTGGGCGGCGTCCAGCCTCAGTCGGAGACGGTATGGCGCCAGGCGGAGAGGTACGGCGTGCCGCGGATCGCGTTCATCAACAAGATGGACCGCACCGGCGCCAACTTCTGGGGCGTGGTCCGCGAGATCCGCGAGGAATTGGGGGCGCGGGCGACGCCGGTGGTGATCCCGATCGGGGCCGAGGAGGGGTTTGCGGGCCTTGTGGACCTCGTGCGGATGGAAGCGATCTACTACCGGGAGGTAGGGGGCGGAATCGCGATCGAGGCCGGTCCCGTCCCGGCGAGCCTCGCCGAGGAGGCCCAGATGGCGCGGGGGGCCCTCCTCGAGCGGGCGGCGGAGGAGGACGACGAGCTCCTCGCCCAGTACCTCGCGGGGGAGGAACCGGGGGCCGACGAGGTCCTCCGGGCCCTGCGCAAGGCCACCGTGGCGGGTCGGATCATCCCCGTCCTCGCCGGCTCGGCGTTCCGCAACAAGGGCGTGCGCCGGCTCCTCGATGCGGTGGTGGACTTCCTTCCCTCTCCGGCGGACCTCCCGCCCGCCGTCGGGACGTGGGACGGGGCGACCGTCGAGCGGGCTCCCACGGACGATGCCCCTCTCGCCGCGCTCGCCTTCAAGGTCCAGGCCGACCGCCATGTGGGGAAGCTGACCTACATCCGGGTGTACTCCGGGGTCCTTCGCAGCGGCGAGTTCGTCCTCAACGCCTCCCGCGGCTGCCGGCAGCGGATTGGGCGCCTGTTCCGGATGCACGCCGACCGCCGCGAGCCGGTGGACGAGCTTCGCGCGGGGGAGGTCGGGGCGGCAGTGGGGCTGGGCGAGACGTTCACCGGCGATACCTTGGCCAGCGAGGGGAGCCCGATCGTGCTCGCTCCGATCGAGTTCCCCGCCCCCGTGATCGACCTCGCGGTTGCCCCCCTGCGCCGGGCGGAGGGGGACCGCCTCGCCCGCGGGCTCGCCGACCTCGCGGCGGAGGATCCCACCTTCGTCGTGCGCCCGAATCCGGAGACGGGGGACATCGTGATCTCCGGGATGGGCGAGCTCCACTTGGCGATCATCGTCGACCGTCTGCGGCGGGAGTTCGGGGCCGAGGTCACCACGGGCCAGCCCCAGGTCGCGTACCGGGAGACGGTCACGGGCACGGTCGAGCACGAGGGGAAGCTCGTCAAGCAGACCGGGGGCCACGGCCAGTACGCCCACGTCGTCCTCCGCGTGGAGCCGGCCCCCCCTGGGGCAGGGTTCGAGTTCGAGAGCCGCGTCGTGGGAGGACGGGTCCCCCGGGAATACATCCCTGCCGTGCAGCGGGGGATTGTGGACGCGATGGCGGAGGGCCCCTACGCCCGGTTCCCGGTGGTGGACGTCCGGGTCAGCCTCCTCGACGGATCGGCCCACGAGGTGGACTCCTCCGAGCAGGCGTTCCGCACCTGCGCTGCGGCGGCGTTCCGCGAGGCGTGCCGCCGAGCGGGGATGGAGCTTCTGGAGCCGGTGATGGAGATCGAGATCACCGCCCCGGAGGCCGATCTGGGGGCGGTGATGGGGAGCCTCGCCTCCCGGCGGGGGCGCATCGTGGCACTCGAATCCCGGGGCCGGCTCCAGGTTGTCCACGCCGAGGCCCCGCTCGCGACGATGTTCGGCTACACCACCGAGCTCCGCAACATCACGAGCGGCCGTGGTGACTTCACGATGCGCTTCGCTCGATACGAGGCCGTCCCCCACGCCCTGGCCGACGAGATCGTCGCCGAGCGGCGCGGGACGGGCGTGGCG
>DSBZ01000236.1 GCA_011057175.1 Candidatus Acetothermia bacterium | reverse complement strand
GGTCGGGTGGGGCGCGACGCGCATCCGCCACGGCTGCGCCGCGTCGCGCCCCACCCGACCCTCGATCGTCCCTGCCTCCGCCTCCACGTCGCCCCGCACCGCGGCGAGGTACTCCTTCTTCACCACGCGGTTGCGGAACTGCTCCCCAAGCCCATGGAGGGCGCGGGGGCTCTTGGCGAGGACAAGGACGCCCGTTGTCGCGGCATCCAGGCGGTGAACCACCCCCGGCCGCCGCGGGGCCCCCGGGGCGAGGGGGCCACGGGCGCTGAGGATGGAGACGACGGTCATCCCTGGCCTGTGCCCCACGGGGTGGACGGCCAACCCGCGCGGTTTGTCCACGACCACGATGTCCTCGTCTTCGTACAGGATCGGGATCGGGTACGGGGTGGGGGCGATCCCGGGCCCGCCCCACACCACCTCGATCTCCTCTCCGGCCTTCATCCGCCGCGCGGGCGAGGGGCCCTTTCCTTCGATCTGAACCGCACCTTGGGTGAGAAGGGACTGGGCGTGCGACCGGGGGATCCCGAGACGACGGGCAAGGAGCCGGTCGAGCCTCTCCCCGTCCTCCCCCTTCTCCACAAGGATGCGATCTCTACGCGTTCCGCTCGTTGTGTCCGCCACGGAGGGTAAGTATAATCCCTGGTATGGACCGGGTTCAGGAAAAGCTGGATGCACTCGTTCACCAAGGCGCAGCCGATGCCCAAGTGGAGGTGTACCACTGGGAGCTTCGCCGCTGGGGGCAGCGCGCCCGGCTTCTCGTGCAGGTGGATCGCCCGGGCGGGGTGACCGTGGACGACTGTGCGCGCGCGAGCCGGGCCATCGAGGCGCTCCTCGATGAGGTGGATCCTGTGCCCTGTCCTTACGTCCTTGAGGTGTCCTCGCCGGGGTTGGAGCGGGGTCTGTGGGAGCCCCGCCACTATGCTCAGGCGGTGGGGAGGCTCGTCCACGTCAAGCTCAAGACCGACGCCACGCGGCGCGGAAGGCTCGTCCGCGCCACGCCGGACGCGATCACCCTCGCCCGCGAAGGAGCGGAGCTCGACATCCCCGTTGCGGACATCGTGCGTGCCCATCTTGTCTACGAACGGGAAGGGCGATGAACATCGAGTTCTTGGAGGCCATCGAGGAGATGGCCCGCGCGCGGGGGATCGACCGTGAGGTGGCGTTCGCGGCGATGGAGAAGGCGATCGCTGCCGCGTATCAGGCGAAGTTCGGGGGAGAGGAACCTCCCCCGGTGGAGATCGACCGGCGGTCAGGGGATGTGTACGTGAAAGGGTCCCGATTCGACCTCGTGCGGGAGCTGGGGCGGATCGAGTCTCGCCGCGCTGAGGACTTCTTCCGCCGCGAGATCCTGCGCCACCGCCGGGAAGGCTTGTACGAGATGTACGCCTCCCGCATCGGGGAGATCCTGAACGGGTTCGTCCACCGGTTCGAGGGCCGCGATGTGTGGATCAACTTGGGTGAGGTGGAGGCCCTCCTCCCCAGCGAGGAACGGTTGCCCACCGAGCGCTACGTCCCCGGCCGTCGGCTGCGCACCTACCTCTACCGGGTGGAGCGGACCCAAGGGGACCCCCGGATCTACGTATCCCGTGCCCATCCTGATTTCGTGGCCAAGCTCCTCTCCCTGGAGGTGCCGGAGCTGGAGCAGGGGATGCTCGAGGTGGTGAAGGTGGCCCGGGTGGCCGGCGTGAAATCGAAGGTCCTCGTGCGTGGCGTGGACCCGCGGATCGACCCCGTGGGAAGCTGCATCGGACCCGGAGGGAGCCGGATCCGCGCCGTGAGCCGGGAGCTCTCGGGAGAGAAGGTGGACATCGTGCGCTGGAACGAGGACGTGCGTCAGGTGATCCGGGGGGCCCTCGCCCCGGCGAGCACCCTCGAAGTGGAGCTCGATGAACCCGCGAGGACGGCCCTGGTCACTGTGCCGGGGAGCGATATCTCACTCGCCATCGGTCGCGATGGGCACAACGTGGAACTGGCGGCGAAGCTCACCGGGTATGCCATCACCATCCGCACGCCCTCCGGCGAACGCGCCTAACCTCCGCGGGCGACGGGACCGCGCCTTCTTCGCCCTCGCCCGCGCCTCCACGCGCTGGCCGGCGGTGGTGATCGTCCTGTTCACCGCCCTCGCCGCGCTGGCGTACCTGTACATCCGTGATTTCCCCATCCGCACCTCCTACCTCGACCTTCTGCCTCAAGAGGATCCCCTTGTGGTCCAGTTCCAATCCGTAGAGCAGGAGGCGGCGAGCACGGATGTGATCGTGGTCCTGTTCACCCTCCTTGCTCCCCCCCCCGAGGCCGCGGAGCGGGAGCGGATCTTGTCTCTGGCCGCAGACCGGGTGATCGCGGAGCTCCAGCTGGAGGAGAACCCGGACTTCCTCGCTGCGTCATATCGGGTGGGGGAGGGGATCGTCGTTCCCTCCGAACTCCTCATCTTCCGCACCCTCTCCTCTGCGGAGTTGGAGCGACTGCGGGCCATCGCCCGCGAGGTTCAAGCCCTGTTTCCCCTCTCGCTTCCCGCTCGATCGCTCGAGGACATCCTCCGTTCCGTCTCCGCCGACGGCGTGCCCGATCCAGCGGTGGTCCAGGTCGCCATCGCCGAGTTGGTGGCCGCCGGGCGGGCCGGGTTGGGATTCCTGGCGGGTCTCACCGCGCAGGAGGGGCTCCTCGCCGAGGCGGCAGCGATCTCGCGGGCCGTCCTCACCCGGCCCCCTCCCGAGGAGAGCGGGGAACCGATCCTCTCGCCGGACCGGAGCCGGCTCGTCCTCCAGATTTGGCCCACGCGCCGGCCGTTCGAGTCCCTGACCTACAACCAGGCCGTGACCCGCGCCGTGGAGGACGCGGTGGCGCGGGCGGGGCTCGACGAACTGGGGGTCACCGCGGGCCTCGCCGGGGCGTATGTGACGACCGTCGAGACGGAAGAGGTGATCCGGCGCGACATGACCCTCATCACGATCGTGTCCTCAGCAGCGGTGTCCATCTTCGCCCTCCTCGCGTTCGGCAGCCCTCTCCTGTGTGTGGCGGCGGTGGCGCCAGTGCTCATATCGGCCTTGTTCACCATGGCCTGGGCGAAGTTCGCGGTGGGCGGGTTCAACCTCCTCACGATGTTCCTGCCCGCCCTCGTCCTCGGCCTGGGAATTGACTTCGCGATCCACATTCTTTCCCGTTTCGTTGAGGAAAGGGCCAAGGGGCAGCGGGCCAAAGAGGCGTTGGTCACAGCCGTGCGGACGAAAGGCAGCGCCTGCCTCACCGCGGCGGTCACCACGGCGGCGGTGTTCAGCTGCCTCCTCCTCTCCCATTCCCGGGCCCTGTGGGAGATGGGGGCGATCTCGGGAGTGGGGATCCTCATCTCCTTCCTCACCACCCTCCTCCTCGTCCCGGCCCTCGCCACCGTGTTCGCCCGGAATCGTCGCCCGTCCCGAAGGCACCCCATCGTCTCCTCCACAACTGCCTTGCGACCGGCCTACCGGCGCTTCCTCCGGCTGCGGCTAGGGGTGGTGGCCGTGGGGCTGATCCTCACTGTCGCGGTCGTGTACCAGGCCAGCCGGGTGCAGTTCCGCTTCGTGTCCGGTGAGCTCGCCCCGGCAACTCCGTCCACCGCTGTCCTGGCCGCGATCACCCGCGAGTTCGCGGGGGAGGTGTGGCTGGGGAATTCGTTCCGGTTCTTCGTCGACGATCCCGAGGACATCCTCGCCCTCGAGACCGCACTGGCGACCCAGCCCCTGGTCCACTCTACCGCCTCGGTGCGGGACTTCCTTCCCCAGGAGCTTCTGGGGGGCGAGGCTTCGATCCTCGACCTGCCCGTGGCCGAGGTCCAAGCGGGGGTCGCTGAGCTCGAGGGGCAGCTCGCCCACTGGGAGGAGACCCTGGAAGGGGTGCGCAGGCTGATCGCGAGGCTGGCCCAACTGGAGCTGCTCGCCGTCGTGGGCGCGCGGCCCGATCTGGCGGTGGCCCTGTCCCAAGGGGTGGACGAACTGGTTGCCCTCCTCGGCGAGCTGGAACGGGTGGATGCCGAGGGGCAGCGGGCCCGGCTGGAGGCGATGTCCCGCGACTTGGCCACGGTGAGCGAGTTCGTGAGGAAGATCGTGGATCTCCCCCCCGAGCCCATCCTCCTCACGAGCATCCTTGCCCTGTTGCCCGCGGAGGTTCGGGCGCAGTACTACACGAAGAGCGGCAAATACGTGGTCGAAGCGCGGCTCACGCCGGCCATCGGCGAGGGCAACAACCTGCGGATGTTCCTCCAGTGGGCGGATACGTTGGGAGTGGAGAGGTTTGGGCTTCCGGAGGTCACAGCGCGGCTCGAGCAGTACATGCGGCGCGATTTCGTCCTCTCCACCGTCCTCGCGGTGCTGATCATCTTCCTCCTCGTGTGGCGCAATTTCCCGCGGCCCCTGGAGGCACCGCTGGCCCTCGCTCCACTCGGAATGGGCTACGTGTGGATGCTGGCCGGGATGAACCTCCTTGGGATCCAGTTCAACTTCACGAACATCGTTATCTCCCCCTTGCTCATCGGAATCGGGGTGGACAGCGCGGTGCATCTTCTCCATCGGGTGAAGGAGGAACGGGCGGGCAGGGGGGACGTGGTGGAGCGGGGTGCAGCAGCGAGTGCTGTTCCGATCACCGTGAGCTCCCTCACCACGATGGCCTCATTCGGATCCCTCCTCGCTGCTCACACCCCGGGGCTGCGGCTCCTGGGGACATCGGCCCTCCTCGGGCTGGGGTTCACCCTCCTGTGGAGCCTCACGTTCCTCCCCGCTGCCTCCGCCCTCGTGGTTGAGAAAGGCAGACCGAAGGAATAAAGTGCTCCGGACTGGAGGAGAACGGCGGGTGTTCTGGATCGGCTGGCTTGCCGTGGTGACGTGGGCGGTCCCCGTCTGGGCCCAGGTGGGAACCGAGCCTGTGCTCCTGGGGATACCATTCCCTTGGTTCCATATCGGGGTGGGCGTGCTCGCCCTCGCGATGGGGATCGGGTTGGGCCTCTTGTTGTCCCGCCTGCGCCACCGTCGCGTGACCCAGCGGGCGGCGGCGATCCTGAGCGAGGCCCGCGGGGAAGCGGAGCGGGTCCACCGGGAACGCCTCCTTCTGACCCAACAGGAGATCGAGGAGCTGAGGGAGCGGGAGGAGGAGCGCCTGCGGAAGAAAGAGGCGGAGCTGGCCCAGCTCGAAGAACGCCTCCGCCAGCGCGAGGACCGCTTGGCGAAGAAGGCCCAGCACCTAGAGGCGATCGAGGCCTCGGTCCGCCAGGATGAGGCGGAACTCGTCCACCTCCTCGATACCGGCCGCCAGCTCCTCGCGGAGGAGCGGTCACTCCTGGAGCGGCTGACCGGCCTCACGGAGGAGGAGGCCAAGGAGTACCTCCTGAAGCTGGTGGAGGCGGAGTCGGAGCGGTACTTCGCCCGCAAGATCAGTGAGGTGGAGCGGCGGACGGCCCAGGAGGCGGAGCGCCGCGCCCGCCGCATCCTCGCCAACGCCGTGCAACGCTATGCCCTCGACTACGCCGAGGAGGCCACGATCACCACGGTCCCGTTGCCCAACGACGAGTACAAGGGGCGCATCATCGGCCGCGATGGCCGCAACATCCGGGCGTTCGAGGCACTCACCGGAATCGAAGTCCTCGTGGACGACACGCCGGAGGCGGTGGTCCTGTCCTCGTTCCATCCCGTGCGGAGGGAGGTAGCCCGCGTCGCCCTGGAGAAGCTGCTCGAAGATGGGCGGATCCACCCCGCCCGGATCGAGGAGATGGTGCGCAAGGCCAAGGATCGCGTAGAGGAGGCGATCCTCGAGGCGGGGGAGAAGGCAGCGTTCGAGGTCGGGGTCGATCTCCCAAGCGACCTCGTCCAGCTCCTGGGGCGCCTCCGCTTTCGAACCAGTTACGGCCAGAATCAGCTCCAACATGCGCTCGAGGTGAGCTTCCTCGCCCGGCTATTGGCCGAGGAGATCGGGATCGACCCCAAGCCAGCGAAGCGGGCGGGGCTCCTCCACGACATCGGCAAGGCGGTGGACCACGATGTGGAGGGTCCCCATGCCCTCATTGGGGCGGATCTCGCCCGGCGCGCGGGGGAGCCATGGCCGATCGTGAACGCGATCGCCGCCCACCACGGCCAAGCGGAGCCGGCGACCGTGACCGCCGTCCTCATCCAGGCGGCGGACACCCTGTCCGCAGCCCGCCCCGGCGCGCGCCAGGAGACCTACGAGCGGTACTGCCAGCGGCTGGAGGAGCTGGAGAAGCTCGCCTCCGGCTACCCCCTGGTGAAGGAGGCATACGCGATCCAGGCTGGCCGAGAGGTACGGGTCATCGTTCGGCCGGAGAAGACGACGGATGACATGGCGGCGAAGCTCGCGTATGATATCGCACGCCGGATCGAGGAACAGGTCCAATATCCTGGCGAGATCAAGGTAACCGTGATCCGTCAAGCCCAATTCGTGGACACAGCCCGCTGAGGAGGAAACGATGAACGTTCTCAAGATCGCATCGACCTCGGAGGCCAGCCTGGCCGCCGGGGCGGTGGCGAACACGTTTCGTGAAGAGGGAGTGGCTGAGCTGCAGGCCATCGGCCCCAAAGCGGTGAACCAAGCCGTGAAGTGCATCGCCGTCGCCCGGGGGTACATGGCCCCGAGCGGGGTCGATCTGTACTTCGTCCCGTCGTTCGTGGCGGTGGAGGTG
>DSBZ01000141.1 GCA_011057175.1 Candidatus Acetothermia bacterium | reverse complement strand
TCGATCCCCACGAACGCCTTCTTCTCCCATTTGCCGTCCTGGATGGAGCGGGTGGCCTGGGGAAGGGACCGCGCGAGGGCGAACATGTGGGCCAGGGCCAGTTCCGCCACGGAGTCCGAGCTCGCGCGAGGGGTGTTCACGACCTCGATCCCCTTTGCCCGGGCGTGGTCGGCATCGACGTTGTCCAGGCCCACTCCGGCGCGGACGATGAGCCGGAGGCCCACCGCCGCGTCGAGCGCCGGCTTGCGGACCTTCGTCGCCGAGCGGACGACGATCGCCTCGTACCCTTGCCCAAGCACGCAGGCCAGCTCCTCCGGTGCCATCCCCGTCTTTACCGTCACGTCGAGCCCTCCCTGCCGGAGCCGGGCGAGGGCGTTCTCCGTCAAAGGATCGCAGATAAGAACGCGCATCTTCCCTCCCTAGAGCTCGAGGATGGCGTCGATCACACCGAGGAGGCCGCGGACGTCGGCCACGGTGAGATCGCCCATGTGGGCGATGCGGAACGTCTTCCCCTTCAGGTCGCCGTACCCGTTGGAGATCCGCATCCCGTGTTCCTGCACCAGCGTCTTGTTGAGGTCGTCCACGGAGATCCCGCGGGTGTTGGTGATGCAGCTCACCGTCTTCGACCAGTACCCCGCCTCGGGGTACATCGCGAAGTGGTGCTGGGCCCAGGATTGGGTGAGGGCGGCCATCGCCTCGTGGCGGGCGAACCGGCGGTCGAGGCCCTCCTCCAGCATCGCGTCGAGCTGGGCATTGAGGGCGAACAGGTGGGGAATGGAGGGGGTAGTGGGGGTCTCGTTCTTCTGGTGGGACTTCACCATCACCGGGAAGCTGAAGTAGTAGGTGCGGGGCTTGATCCCCTCGGCTCGCTTCAGGGCGCGGTCGGAGACAGCGCACACCGCAAGCCCGGCCGGGAGGGCGAGCGCCTTCTGGACCCCGGCCAAGCACACGTCCAAGCCGAGGGCGTCGAACTCGATCTTCACCCCCCCCATCGCCGACACCGCGTCCACGAGGAGGAACACGTCGGGGAATTTCCGGACGACCTCCGCGATCTGGGGGAGGGGGTTCATGAGGCCGGTCGAGGTCTCGTTGTAGACGAGGGTCACCGCGTCGAACTCGCCGCCAGCGAGTTCCTTCTCCACCACTTCCGGCTTGATCGCCACGTTCCACGGTACATTCAGGGCTTTGCACGGGATCCCACAGGCGGCCGTGATGTCGTGCCACCGCTTGCTGAACGCCCCGTTCACGAGGTTGAGGCATTTCTTCTGGACACAATTCTGGACCGCGGCCTCCATCGCACCCGTCGAGGAGGAAGTGAAGAGGAGCACCGTCTGCTCCGTGTACAGGAGCTTCTGGAGCTTGGGCTGGATCTCCGCGTAGAGCTCGCGGAACTCGGGGGAGCGATGGTAGATCTGGGGAGTGGCCATGGACTGGAGGATCTCCGGGCGGACCTCGGTGGGCCCTGGGGTGAACAGTTTGCAGTGCACCTTACGCATGAACCCCTCCTTTAATGGGTCTCGTCGCGGGGATCATTGCCCAAACCGGTCTGGGATTCAAGTCAGTGCGGGCCTGCGCGGCGAAGCCCCAACCGGCGGGCGATGGCGAGGACGTGCTCCTGCTCCGCTGCGGTGGGCCGGCGAGTGAGCTCGGGGCGTTCCCGCGCCCGGTGGGCGGGTCGATACTGGGCCATCACGTTGACGAACGTGTCCGGCGAGATGTGGCGGGCGATGAACTCGAGCACCGCCTCTGAGCCGGCGAGCCCGTCGGGGAGGACGAGATGGCGGACGAGGAGCCCTCGCACAGCGATCCCGTCCCTCACGATGAGGTCCCCCACCTGGCGGTGCATCTCCCGGAGCGCGTCCTGAGCGATCTCGAAGTAGCCGGGCGCTGCGGACAAGGAGGCGGCGACCTCGCTCGCGCCGTACTTCACGTCCGGCAAGTAGATGTCGACGATCCGCTCCAGGATCCGCAGCGCGTCGAGCGACTCGTACCCGCCGCAGTTCCACACGAGCGGCAGCCGCAGGCCCTCCTCGCGGGCCACGGCGAGAGCGGCCACGATCTGGGGTGCCTGATGGGTGGGGGTGACGAGGTTCACGTTCGCGCACCCCGCCGCCTGCAGCCGGAGCATGATCCGCGCCAGGTCGTCGACCCCGATCTCCTCCCCCTCGCCGAGCTGGGAGATCGCGTAGTTTTGGCAGAACAAACAACGAAGGTTGCACCCGGAGAAGAAGATCGTTCCCGACCCCCCCTCTCCGACGAGCACCTCCTCCTCGCCGAAGTGGGGGCCGAAGCTCGCCACCCACGGGGCGAGCCCGGCCCGGCAGAACCCGCGCTCCCCCCGCTCGCGGTGGGCCCCGCATGCCCGCGGGCAGAGGCGGCAGGGGGAGGCGAGGGCCCGCAGCTCCTCGGCGCGGGCCCGGAGCTCGGGTGCGGTGAGGTCGAGGTAGAGGGGGTGGGGCATCAACCCTTCCCCGGTCGCCACCCCAGCTCCCTCAGCCGGCGGTAGAGGAGGGAGAGGGGGAGGCCCATCACGTTGAAGTAATCGCCCTCGATCCGCTCCACAAACGGCGCCGCCCCTCCCTGGATCGCGTACGCCCCCGCCTTGTCGAGGACGTCCTCGCGGGAGAGGTACCACGAGATCTCCTCTTCGCTGAGGGGCTTGAACAGGACCCGCGTCTCCACCAAGTCCGTGCGCTCAGCGGAGGGGGCGAGGAGGGCGAGCCCGGTGAACACGGAGTGCCACCCTCCCGCGAGGGAGGCCAACGTCGCTCGCGCCTCGGTCACGTCGCGCGGCTTGCCGTACGGCCGACCGTCCCGGAACACCCCCGTGTCCGCCCCGATCACGATCGCTCGTCGATGGCGCTCCCGTACGTGCTCCGCCTTGCGGCGGGCGACATTGAGGAGGTCCTCCGGCGTGCGGATCTCCCCTTCCTCCGCTTCCGGCGCGACGACGGCGAACTCGGCGACGATGGCCTTGAGAAGGGAGATCCGGCGCGGGGAAGTCGAGGCGAGGACGATCCGTTGCTCGGCAGCGGTGGGGCTCCCATAATGCTTGACCATGGACATCATTTTCAGCGAGAGGTGCCTGGAGTACCACGCGGTGGGGCACCCCGAGGGGCCGGCGCGGGTGCGGATGCTGCAGCACCATCTGGCTCGGCTGGGATACCCGTTCGTCGAGCCTCGCCCCGCCACGGACGCGGATCTCCTCTCCGTCCACACCCCGGACCACATCCGCCGCGTCGAGGGCGGGGACTTCCACGATCCGGACTGCCCGCGGTACCCCAACATCGGGTTCTACGCGCGCCTCGCCGCGGGGGGGGCCGTCCTCGCCGCGCAGCGGCACGGGTTCTCCATCCTCCGCCCCCCCGGCCATCACGCGGGGCCCTCGTTCCTGGGCGGGTTCTGCTACTACAACAACCTCGCGATCGCGGTGCGTCGCTCCGGGAAACGGACCCTGATCGTGGACATCGACGGGCACCACGGGAACGGGACGGAGGCCGTGTTCCACGGCGATCAGGCCGTGACGTACGTCTCGCTCCACCGCATCTACAACTACCCTGGCACGGGCCACGAGTCGCGCGGGAACTGCCTCAACTATCCCCTGCCTGCCCGCTGCGGGAGGGCCCTCTACGTGGAGACCCTGGAGCAGGCCCTCGCCGCGGCCGGCTCCACCTACGACGAGCTCGCGATCTCGGTGGGGTTCGATACGTACCGGGAAGATCCGCTGGCGTCGCTGGGACTGGACGTGGATGCGTTCTATGATATCGGGTACGTCCTCGGGGAGCTGAAGCTGTCCACGTTCGCCGTCCTCGAGGGGGGGTACATCCCGGAGATCATGGGCCCCGCTGCCGACGCGCTCCTCCACGGGCTCTCTGAGGGGGCGTCCGGCCCCGATGGTCCGGCGGCGTGAGGAACGCCCTCCTCACCCCCTCCCCGCACGAGGGGGACACGGGAGGCGTGGGAGAGGGGCGGCCCCCGCGCCCGATTGCTGGGTCGCCGGTGCGTGCGTACAATGCGACACCATGCGTACTCCGATCGCACTGGCGGTTGTCGCCGCGTGTTCGCTGGTCTCCCTCGCGGGTCCCCTCAAGATATCGCTCCCCCCGGCGCTCGGCGCCGTTCCGATCGCGATGGGGGAGGTGTGGGGCCTGTTCGACGAGGAGGGAGTCGAGATCGAGATGATCCCGCTCCCCAGTCAGCGGGATCGGGTGCTCGCCTTCCAAGCCGGCCAGGTCGATGTGATGGTCTCCGACCTCACGGCGGCGCTCCTCCTCGTGGCGAGCGCCCCCCGCGAGGCGGCGATCCTCGCCGTCGCGTATGCCCCCCAGGCGGGGGTCGACCACCTGGCGATCCTCACCCCGACCACATTCTCCCGCATCGGGACCTGGGGAGATCTCCTGGCCCGCATCCGCAACGGCCAGCGGCTGCAGATCGCGCTCCCGCGCCAGTCGGACCTCGAGTTCGTGATGGACAGCGTGTTCCAAGAGGAGGGGGTCGTGGTCCCATCCGACCTGTACATCGGGCAGGACAACCTCCTCACCAATGCATCGTGGGTGCTCGGGGGGATGGTCGCGGTGGGGGTCCTCCCCCAGCCTTACGTGGACTACATCGTGACCTACGGCTACCCGGGGAAGCCGGAGCTCGTGGCGCTGCGTTGGGTTCCGGGGGAACGCCTCCCCCCCGAGGTCATCGTCGTCCGCCGCTCGCTCGGGGAGAGGGACCCGGAGGCGCTCGCTGCCTTCCTGCGCGGGCTGCGGCGGACGGTGGAGCGCCTGAACGAGGCGGCGCGCGACGAGATCGTGACCGACGCCCTTCCGGTGGCGGTGGACCTGTTCTTCCCTGGGGCAGGTCCGGAGACGGCGGACCCGGAGGTCCGAGCCCAGATCGAGGCCGGCATTGCGGCGATCGCAATCCCGGTCTTCCCCGCGCCGGGGCCGCTCGATCGGGAGATCTACGATCGCGTGATGATGTGGGCGGTGGGGAAGAAGTACCTCCGCGCCCCGCTCCCCTATGACGAAGCCGTCGTCCCGGCGCCAGGATGATCGAGGTCGACGGCCTGACGGTCATCTACGGGCGGGGGGGAGCAGCGGTCCCCGCGGTCGCCGGCTTGGCGATGGAGGTGGACACCTATGAGCTCGTGGCCGTGGTTGGGCCATCGGGATGCGGGAAGACGACGCTCCTCTTCGCCCTCGATGGCCTCCTTTCCCCGACCGCGGGGAGGATCCGCATTCACGGGGAGGAGGTGCGGGGCGTGCGCCGCGACGTGGCCCTTATCCTCCAGGACGCGGGGCTGCTTCCCTGGAAGACGGTGCGCGCCAACGCCGAGCTCGCCCTGCGCATCCAGGGGCGGAAGGAGACGGCGACGAAGGTCCTGGCCGACCTTGGGCTCGCCGGATTCGAGAAGCGGTTCCCGAGCGAGCTCTCGGAGGGGATGAAGCGGCGGGTGGGGATCGCGAGGGCGCTTGCGCTCCAGCCGCGGGTGATGCTGATGGACGAGCCGACCGCGAACCTCGACTCCATCACCCGCGAGCACATCCAGAACCTCATCCTCGGCCTGTGGTGGGAGATGGGGTTCACCGGCGTCCTCGTGACCCATGACATCGAGGAGGCGGTGTTCCTCGGGAAGAGGGTCCTCGTCCTGTCCGCGCGGCCGGCGCGGGTGGTGGAGGTCCTCGACAACCCGGGGATGGGCGAGCCGGGGTACCGGGGGACGCCGGAGTTCGCCGCCCAGGTGGCCCACCTGCGCCAGATCCTGGGGGGGAACGGCCCATGAGGGACAGCCTGAAAATGGTCCTCCGCTATCTCGTGGCGATGGCGCTCATCACCGCGGTGTGGGCGGGGGTGTCGTGGCTCCTGGAGGTGGTGCGGGGCCGGCAGATCCTCCCCACGCCGTGGGACACCGCCATCGCGGCCGGGGAGACGCTCCCCGTCCTCGCCGCGGCGTTCGGGACCTCGGCCCTGCGGTTCCTCATCGCGCTGTCGCTGGCGTTCCTCCTCGGGCTCCCGCTGGGGCTTGCCGTGGGGTTCGAGCCCAAGCTCGATCGGTACCTCTCCCCCCTCATCTACCTCCTCTACCCGACGCCTCCCGTGGCGCTCCTCCTCTTCCTCTACCTCGCGTTCGGCCTGGGGGAGGTGGTGCGGCTCGTGGTGGTGGTGATGGCCCTCTTCTTCCAGGTCGTCGTCGCGGCCCAAGGGGCGGCCAAGTACATTGTCCCCTCCCATATCACCGCCGTCCGCTCCGCCGGGGCGACGCAGTGGCAGATCTACCGCCATGTCGTCCTCCCGGCGACGCTCCCAAGCGTCCTCACCGCGGCGCGGGTGTCGGTGGGGTTGGGGATCACCATGCTCTACATCGCGGAGACGAAGCTGGGGGTGCTATTGGGGCCCGGGGCCGGCCTGGGGCGATTCATCGAGTACTACACGTTCCGGGGGGACATCTCGCTCGCGGGCGTGGTCGGGTTGGCCCTCCTCGGGCTTCTCTTCTACGTCGTCCTTGAGCTTCTGGAGCGGGTCTTGTGCCGGTGGAAGTTCGTGGGGGCACGCGGTGGAACTTAGGCAGGTCCTGTTCATCCACAACCGGGCGCGGCCCGCGGCGTCGGCCGCGGTGGAGCGAGGCCTCGCCTGGTGCCGCGACCGTGGTATCGGAGCGGAGGTCCACGCCCCGGGGGGGCGCGTGGAGGGGGACCTCATCGTGGCCGTGGGC
>DSBZ01000144.1 GCA_011057175.1 Candidatus Acetothermia bacterium | reverse complement strand
GCGAGACCGGAAATTCGCTGACGGAGATAGGCAACGAGGCGCCGCGGCCCATCTGGACCGAGCCCCGGGATGAACCCGGAGAACGCTTCCTCCACGTATTGACGCACCGTGCCGCGATAGGTGAGGCCCCGGGCGAGCCGTTCACAAGCCACCAGGCCCACGTCGAGGGCCGCCCGCGGGGGCTCGGTGAGGAGGAGGGCCTCTGGACAATCCACCCACGCTGCGAGCTCGTGAGTTGCGTAGGCATCCGGCTCGTGCTCCACCAGGAACGCCACCATCCTCTGCTGAACTGGTGGGAGACGCTGCAGACGACGCAGAAGGCGCTCCACGCGAAGGACAATGGGGTTGGGGAGGGTTTCCGCGCGGGGGGGCGTCTCCCCGGAAAGGAGGGCCACCGCAGACGGCCCGGCCGGCTGGGCTCCCCGGGCGTCGACCACGGAGGAGGTCCGCGGACCTGGGCCGAGGTCAGCATCGAGGAGAGGCGGGCTACCGTCACGTGCGCGGGCCAGCGCCGCCAGGATCCGCCCCCGTACCTGGCGGAGCTTGGGGGACTCCACGGGGCGGAACGACGGGGTGTACCCACCGTGGAACGTATGCCGAACGCGAATCTTGACCTTCCGGGCCACGGACCCGGCCATGAAGATGCACTCTCCGACCGTAAGCTCGGACACGATCTCCTTCGCTTCGGCTTTCCTCCACGGCAGAAGCTCCCCATACACTCGCATGTCCGCCTCGTGGACCACCCGATGGAGGAAGAGCATCCCTGCCTGCGTGAGAACGTCCTTCTCCACCTTCGCCGATCGCTGCGAGATCACCACCGCGCCTAACCCGCGCTTTCGGCCGCGGAGGGCGATGCGGGCGATGACGTCCTTGAGTTGGGTCCGCACCCCCTGGGGGATGAACTCGTGACACTCCTCGATCCCGATCATGTACGGGGTCCGTAGCCGACCGGCGTGGGTCCACAATTGGGACAGAAATTCGAACACGACCGCCTCCCGCTCGCCACCGAGCATGTCGGAGACATCGAGGATCACCGGGACCCCTTCGTGAAGGGACAGGTCGGCGACCTCTCCCACCGTGGTCGTGTTCAGTTCCACGTCCGCATGATCCCCTCCCCCCACGACGAGCACCTCGTACTTCTCCTTGAGGCCAAAGTATTCGCCGTCGATATCGACGAGGGACATCGGGTAATGGGCGGCGAGGAGCTCCTCGAAGATCACGCCTGCGGTGTTGGACTTGCCGGAGCCGCGGATGCCGAGGATCGCCACGCACTGCCCAACGACCTCCTCCAGGGGAACGGTCAGCGCAGGGCCGAGGTTGAGGACGCTCATCACGCCCAAAGTAGCGGCAACCGGTGCGCCCCGACGAGGGGCGATGCGAGCCGCCGGGGGGACATCGGGGGGGAGGGACCGTTACCTGTGACCTCGCGCGAGCCGCAACGCGTGGGCCAGCGCTTCCTCTCGCGTTGCGATCTCCCCGGCGAGGATCCGCTCGTGGATGAGGTCCAATGCTTCCCCGAGCCGCGGCCCAGGGGAGAACCCGAGGGCGAGGAGGTCATCGCCGGTGAGGAGCTCGCGCGCGCGGCGGATCCCGTGGATCCGCCGGAGATGGACGAGGAGCCCCACCGCGCGCTCGAGGAGGGGCTCCCAGGCGCGTGCGCGGTGGGCGCTTGCTTCGGCATCGCACACGACGAGGCGGAGGAGATCAGCGAACAATGGGAACCGGCGGGGAAGCTCCTCGAGGGGGGCCACCTCATCCTCCCCCGCCCCGAGGAGGCGAACCTGCTTCCCAAGGCCCATCTCCGGCAGGCGGGCCACCCGCATGTGCTCCCGCACGAGATAGGTCACCCACTCCACGTCCCGCTTGGGAAACCGCAGCCGGAGAAGCGCCCGCGACGCGACCTCCGCCCCGAGGCTGCAGTGCCCGCTCATGTTCCCCCCCCCGGAACGGGCAAGGGCGGAGGGCTTCCCCACATCGTGGAAGAGGATGCCCAGCTTGAGGCGAGGGTCGTCCCACAGGAGATCGCCCACCCCAAGCGCGGCTACGGTGTGGGCGAACACGTCCCCCTCGGGGTGGTACTCCTCGGGTTGGGGCACGCCGCGGAGGGCGGCGATCTCGGGGAGCATAGGCGCAAGAAGGCCCAGGCGATCGAGAAGGAGGATCCCCTCCCCCGAGCGGGGGGTGGCCAGGATGCGAATGAGCTCGTCACGGATCCGTTCCCAGGAGACGGAGGTGATCCGCGGAGCGCGGTCCCGGATCGCGGCGGCGGTCTTCTCCTCGATCGCGAACCCAAGCTGGCAGGCGAACCGCACCGCACGGAGCATGCGCAGGCGATCCTCGTCGAACCGCGTCCCTGGATCCCCGATCGCCCGCACGCGGCCCGCCATGAGGTCGGGGATCCCCCCTACTCGATCGAGGACCTCGCCGTCCTCTGTCGCCACGAGGCCGTTCACGGTGAAGTCACGGCGCTGCACATCCTCATCGAGCGTTCCCCACCGCACCTCGTCTGGTCGGCGCCCGTCGCGGTAGCCCTGTTCGGTGCGAAACGAAGCCACTTCGTAGGAGCGACCATCGGGGCCCACCACCACCACCACTCCGAACCTCTCCCCCACGGTGAGGACCGTGTGGTCCGGGAACAGGCGCCGCACCTCGGCTGGGGAAGCGGAGGTCGCGATGTCTACGTCCTGAGCTACGAGCCGCTCACCGCGCAGCTCGGCGAGGACGGCATCGCGCACCACCCCCCCCACGAGGACGGCGGTATGCCCCGCCTCCCGCAACCGATGGAGGATCTCCGCTGCGAGCGGATGGCCAGCGAACACACGTGCCACGTGGACGCGCACGCGCGATTATCGCCCGCTTGCGGGTTGGTCGCACCAGGGCTAGGATTCGCGACAAGGGGGTCGATCATGGAGCACGAACTGCTGCGGCAAGCACGGGAACACATGGCACGGACGCTGGATGTGCTCCAAGGCGAGCTCGCCAAGATCCATACCGGACGAGCCAACCCGGCGCTCGTGGAGAACGTGATGGTCGACTACTACGGGGCCCCCACCCCGCTCAAGCACGTAGCGCATGCCGTGGCCCCTGATCCCGATCTGATCATGATCCGTCCGTTCGACCGCACCCAAATCCCCGCCATCGAGAAGGCCGTGCTGGGAGCGGACCTCGGTCTCAACCCCCAAAACGACGGCCAGGTGATCCGCATCAAGGTCCCGCGGCTGACCGAGGAGCGACGGAACGGGCTCGTCAAGCTCGTCGGGAAGAAGGTGGAGGAAGCGAAGGTCGCCCTGCGCAACATACGGCGCGACGCGCGGGAGAAGCTGGATCAGGAACGTAAAGAAGGCCGCCTGGCCGAGGACGACTTGTTCCGATTGCGGGAGGAGCTGGACGCGATCACGGCGGAACACACGAAGCAGGCCGATGCGCTGGCGGAGAAGAAGGCCCACGAGATGCGCACCCTGTGAGCAACCATCGCGAGGCGATCCTGGTGGGGCTGAAGGAAGGGGGGCTGTTGGCAGCGGTGCTGGCAGCTGCCCTCCTCCCCGTGAGCTGGCGGTGGTCGCTGGGGGTCGTGGGGGGGGTAGCCGCCGTGGCGATCGGGCGCCTCGTATGGGGTCAACTGCTGGCGATCCTCGTCCGGGACCGAGGGGGACGGGTCGCGGCGAGCGCGGCGTCCTTCATCCGGCAGGTGCTCGTCGGAGGCCTCGCGGTGGGGGGCATCGGCGTTGGCCTCCCCCCGCTCGCCGTGGCAGGGGGGTTGCTGCTCGCGGCCCTTGGCCGCGTTGTGGGGACGGTGAACCTTGCTCGAACATCTCGGTGAGGAGCTCGCCCTCCGGCTCTCCATCGGAGGGATCGAGATCGCGTTCAACCTCGTGGTGCTGGCGGTGGCGGTCGCCGTCGCCGGGGGGCTGGTGCTCCTTTCCCTGTGGATTCGGCGGGGGCTGAGCCTGGATCCCGACGCACCGCTCTCCCGCCGGGCCGCGCTGGTTGCCGCCGCGATCGACTTCTTCCGCGAACAGCTCTTGGGCGGGGTGTCCCCCGAGCTCGGGGACCGGCTTCTCCCCCTGGTGGCGACCCTGTTCCTGTACGTGCTTGCCTGCAACTGGGTCGGGGTCCTGCCCATACCGTACATCGTCTCCCCGACGCAGGATCTGAACGTAGCGTTGGGTCTCGCGCTCTTCGTGTACGGATCGACCCACTACTATGGGGTCCGCACGAAGGGGATCCGCCGCCATGTGAAGGGATATTTCGATCCAGTCCCGTTCCTGATGCCGCTGAACCTCCTCGGGGATTTCGGGCGCACCCTTTCCCACGGGTTCCGTCTGTTCGGGAACATCCTCGGGGGGTCGCTCCTCACCGCCGTGACCCCTGTCGTTGTGCTGAGGATCGCGGAGCTCATCCCCGTGGTGGGAGAGGCCTTGGGGTGGGTGGCACGGGTCGCAGTTGTCTTGGGGCTCAACCTCGCGTTCGGGCTATTCTTCGGGGCCATTCAGGCCCTCGTGTTTGCGCTGCTGGCGGCGGCCTACATCCAGGTCACCGCGGACTAGGAGGTAACGAGATGGAACTGGAAGCAGTTGTGCAAGCGGCGAAGTACCTTGCCGCCGGGATCTGCATGGGTATCGGGGCGATCGGCGCCGCGCTCGGGGAAGGGATGATCGGGGCCCGCGCCCTCGATGCGATGGCCCGCCAGCCGGAGATGGCCAACACCGTCCTCCGCACGATGGTGATCGCGGACGCGATCGCGGAGACGACAGGCATCTACTCGCTCGTGGTGGCGATCGTCCTCCTGTTCGTGGTCTAGGGGGAACTGTGATGTTGGAGTGGGGCACGATCGTCAAGAACCTCAACTGGACACTGATCCTGAACATCGTCGCTTTCGTCCTGCTGGTGTGGATTCTCAAGCGCCTGCTCTACAAGCCCATCCTCACCTGGCTCGACCGGCGACGGGAGCTCGAGGAAAAGCGGCTCCGCGATGCGGCGGCCGCCCAAGCTCATGCCCAGCGTCTCCGCGAGGAACGGGAGGCCCTCCTCGCCAAGGCGAACCGGCGTGCGCGGGCGATCGTGGCCCAAGCCGAGGCCGAGGCTCAGGACATCCTCCGCGACGCCCGCCGGGAGGCGCGAGCGCAGGTCCAGGAGCTCCTCGTGGAAGGAGAGAAGGCAGCGGCGCGCCTCCGCGAGGAGGCGCTCGCCGACCTCCGCCGCTCCTATGCCGAGCTCGTCGTGCTCGGAGCTTCCAAGGTCCTCGCCCGGGAGGTGCGGACAGGGGACCATGAGCGTCTGCTAGCGGAGCTCACGGAGCGATTGGGTCCGCAGCTTCTTGGGTGACCGTGCCCGACGTCGACCTCGCTCGCCCGTATGCCCGCGCCCTGTATGAGGCTGCCGCCTCCCACGGGGCGGAACAGCGCATCGCCTACGATGTTGCCCTCCTCCGCGACCTGTGGGAGGGGGGGGTGGAGCTCGCCGTGCCCTTCCTGACCCATCCCCTGATCCACGCCCCCATCAAGGAAGCGGTCCTCGCGCGAGCGTTGGGGCCGACGCTCCACCCCTTGACCCTCAACCTGTTGCGGCTCCTCGTGCGTCGGGGAAAAGCCGTCCTCATCCCCGCCCTCGCGCCCGCGTTCTTCGGCGAGGAAGAGGAGAGGGGGAAGTCCCTCCACGTCGTGGCCCACACCGCGCGCCCCCTCTCGTCGGAGGAGCGGGCCGCCCTCCAGCGCCGGTTGGGGGAGACCCTCCACCGGAAGGTGCTGATCGAGGAGCGGGTGGATCCCCACCTCCTCGCGGGGATCGAGCTTTCCGTGTCCGGCCGTCGGGTGGAGGCCTCGCTCCAGGCGCGCCTGACCGAGCTCATGGCCCAGCTCAAGGGGTAGACGATGAGCCCCCGCCGGGACGAGATTGCGGCCATCATCCGCAGGCAGATCGAGGAACTCGACGTCGACCTCCAGATGGAGGAGGTGGGGCTGGTCGTGGAGATCGGGGACGGGATCGCCCGGGTGTGGGGGCTCCGGTCGGCGATGGCGTCCGAGCTCCTCCTCTTCCCGGGCGGGATCTTCGGCCTCGTCCTCGATCTGGCCGAGGACTCGGTGGGGGTGGCCATCCTCGGTCCGGACCGAGGGATCAAGGAGGGGGACGAGGTCCGGCGCACGGGCCGTGTCCTTTCCACCCCCGTGGGAACGGCTTTCCTGGGACGGGTGGTGAGCCCGCTCGGGGAGCCCCGCGACGGGGGGGAGGCGATCCCGCCTGAGGGGTACCGCAAGACCGACGCCAAGGCCCCCGGGGTGATCGCACGTCAGCCGGTGGATACGCCTCTTCAGACCGGCATCAAGTGCATCGACGCCCTGACCCCGATCGGCCGTGGCCAGCGGGAGCTCCTCATCGGCGACCGGCGCACCGGGAAGACGGCGATCGCCATCGACACGATCATCAACCAGAAGGGCGAGGGCGTGTACTGCATCTACGTTGCCATCGGTCAGAAGTCGTCCACGGTCGCCAAGGCGGTGGACGCCCTGCGCCGGCACGGCGCGCTCGACTACACGATCGTCGTCGCCGCGACCGCCGAGGATCCGACGCCACTCCAGTACATCGCCCCCTACGCCGGGTGCGCGATGGGGGAGTTCTTCCGCGACCGGGGCGAGGACGCCCTCGTGATCTACGACGACCTGTCTAAGCACGCTGTCGCCTACCGTGAGATCTCGCTCCTCCTGCGCCG
>DSBZ01000150.1 GCA_011057175.1 Candidatus Acetothermia bacterium | reverse complement strand
GTCGTACCACTGGGTGTTGAGCTCCTCGACGGTCTTCCCCATCTGCTCGACCCACGTGAAGTAGTTGAGGTTATGGACCCGCTTCCGCTCGGGATAGGTGAGCTCGAGCATGTGGTCGGTGGTCGCCCCGAGGAGGCACTGCTCGTGGTCCACCGCGGCCTGGGCCGCGGAGTACAGCCCTCGTTCCGCTCGGAGCTCCTCGAGCCGGCTCCCGTAAAGCTCCATGGAGTCGGTGAGCACGGTGAGGACGACGTCCCGTTCCGTGAGCTCGTAGTAGTGGGCAAACTTCCCGGCCATGAGGAGGTTCGCTGCACCGGAGATCCCCACGAGGTCGAGCCGGTCGACGAGGGAGGCCGGGACCCCCTGGCGGAGGAGGTGGGCCCGCCCCTCGGGCTCGTTGAACAGGCGGATGAGCCGCATGGGGGCCTCGTCGTCGATCGCGATCACGAGGTCGGTGTGGCGCACGTTGTGGATCCATGGGACGTGCTTGTCCCCGATTCCCTCGATGCGGTGGCTCCCGAACCCGGCCTGGAGGAGGGTCGGGCACTGGAGCGACTCCCCCACCGCGATCACGCTCGTGGGGTATCGCTCCTTGAGGTAGTCCCCGCAGCCGAGGGTGCCGGACGAGCCGGAGGTAAGCACCACACCCGCGTAGCGGCTCAACTCACCGCGCTCCTCCTGGAGCACTTCCTCCATCGCTGGCCCGGTGACCGCGTAGTGCCAGAGGTGATTACCGAACTCATCAAATTGATTGAAGATCATGATGTCATCCCGGGTGGCCTGGAGCTCCTTGCACTTCTGGAAGATCTCCCACACGTTGGACTCGCTCCCTGGGGTGGCGATGACCTCGCCCGCGATCTTCTTCAGCCACTCGAACCGCTCCTGGCTCATCCCCTCGAGGAGGATGGCGATCGACTCGCACCCCAGCAGAGCCGCATTGTACGCCCCGCCCCGACAGTAATTCCCTGTGGATTGCCAGGCGGCCTTGTGCACCGTGGGGTCGAACTGCCCGGTCACCAGGCGCGGCACGAGGCACCCGAACGTGGCCCCCACCTTGTGGGAGCCGGTGGGGAACCACTTCCCGACGAGGGCGACTACCCGCGCCCGGACCCCGGTGAGTTCGGATGGGAACTTAAGGTAGTTCACGCCCCCGAATCCTCCCCCGAGCTTCACCGGCTCGTTCTTCCACGTGATGCGGTAGAGGTTCCGAGGGTGAACGTCCCACAACCCGATCCCCTCGAGCTCCCGCTAGATCTTGGGATCGATCCGCGTCGGGTCGCGCATCTCGGCCAAGGTGGGGATGAAGAGGTCCCGCTCCCGGGCCCGCTGGGCCGTACGCTGTAACTGGTCTTCGTTGACTCTCAGGTCGATCATGCCTTCTCCTCGTTCCTTCCCCCGAGCGAGGCGCGGCTCTCCCAACGGGGTTGACTTTACAGCACCCGAATCCTATCATACTGTCAGACAGGTTGACAAGCGCCATGGAGTTCCGCAAGGTTCGACCCACGAAGGCCTCCACGGAGGTGGCCGAGCAGATCTTGGAGGCCATTCGCCGCGGCGCGTTTCCCCCGGAGAGCAAACTCCCCTCCGAGGCCGAGCTCGCCCAGACGATGGGGGTGAGCCGGCCCACGGTGCGAGAGGCCCTGTCGGGCCTCGCCGCGGTGGGGCTCATCGAAGCCCGCGTCGGGGTCGGTAACTTCGTGCGCCAGCCCACGGAACCGCTCGCCCATCAGGCGCTTCTCCTCCTGGAGAGTGAGGCGAGCTGTCTCGAGATCATGGAGGCGCGCACCATGTTGGAGCCTCCGCTCGCAGAGCTCGCGGCGCAGAAGCGCACGGACGCGCAGGCGGAGGACCTGGAGGCGATGTGCGCTGAGCTCAGTTCGCTCGCGGACCCGGAGACCTTCGACGCCTACTTCGCGGCCGACAAGAGGTTCCACCTCGCCTTGGTGGAGGCGACCGGGAACGGCCTCCTCGTCGCGGTGCTCGTCCCCCTCATCAACACGATGGACGAGCGGCTGTACCGGGAGTTCACGCGGGACTACTACCTGAAGGACGCGGGGAGCATCGGCGAGGTCGCGGGGCTCCACGGGGAAGTGGCCGCAGCGGTGCGCGCCCGCCGCCCGACCCAAGCCCGCTCTGCAATGCGCGCGCACTGGAAGCGGATGTGGAGACTCGTCCAGGGCGACGAGGCGGCCAGCTAGGTAACCGGCAAAGGAGCGTGTTCAGTTGAGGAAGCAGACGGTTGTGGTGGCGTTGGGGGGGAACGCGATCCTCCAGCCAGGGCAGAAGGGGACGTTCGAGGAGCAGTACGGAAACGTCCATCGCACGGTGGAGCAGCTGGCAGCGATGGTCCTCTCCGGGAAATGGCGGCTCGTGATCACGCACGGGAACGGTCCCCAAGTGGGAAACATCCTTCGCCAGCACGACGCGGCGAAGGCGATCGTGCCCCCGATGCCGATGGACGTCTGCGGAGCGGAGTCCCAGGGACTCATCGGGTACATGATCCAGCAGGCGTTCCACAACGTGCTCTCCCGCGAGGGACGAGGGGACATCCCGGTGGCCACCGTGGTGACTCAGGTCCTTGTGGACAAGGCCGACCCCGCATTCCAGAACCCCACGAAGCCGGTCGGCGCGTTCTACTCCGCCGAGGAGGCGAAGCGCCTCCAGGCGGAGAAGGGCTGGCACATGGTCGAGGACGCGGGCCGTGGCTGGCGACGGGTCGTCCCATCTCCGGATCCGAAGGCGATCGTGGAGCGGGAGGCGATCCGCACCCTCCTCACCAACAAGGCGATCGTCGTCGCCTCCGGCGGAGGGGGGATCCCCGTGATCGAGGAAAGTGGCCAGCTCAAGGGCGTGGAGGCGGTGATCGACAAGGACCTCGCCGGCGAGCGGCTCGCCGAGGATGTGGGAGCCGACCTGTTCCTCATCCTCACCGATGTGGACCGGGTGCGGCTGAACTACAAGAGGCCGGGGGAGAAGGTCCTCGAGCGGATGACGATCGCCGAGGCGAAGGGCTACGCGACCGAAGGGCACTTCGCCAAAGGTTCGATGGAGCCCAAGGTGCGGGCCACGGTGCGCTTCATCGAGGCCGGTGGAGAACGGGCGGTGATCGCCTCGCTCGCGCAAGCGCTGGAGGCCCTGGAGGGACGCGCGGGAACCCAGGTCGTACCGTGACGCGTTACCGGTGACGGGTCACGGGTCGGATAAAGGCAGCTTGTACCGTCGCACCGCATGGGCGACGACAACGAAGGAGGAAAAGATGGCGGCAACAGATCTCAAGGGGCGGGACTTCATCACCCTGATGGAGTTCGATCGCGAAGAAGTGGAGACGATTCTCGATACGGCGCACGACCTCAAGCGGAAGTGGATCCGGGGGGAGCCGCACCGGCTCCTTGCGGACAAGACCCTGTTCATGTTGTTCTACAACACCTCGCTCCGCACGCGGAACTCGTTCGAGGCGGGGATGACCCAGCTCGGGGGCCACGCCCACTTCCTCCAGCCGGGGGCGGTCTACACCCCGGCCCTCAAGGGGGAGGAGCAGGCCTACTCCACGGAGCGGATCTCCGACGTGGCGCGCGTGCTCGCGGAGATGGGGCACGGGATCGCGATCCGGATCTACGGCAAGCACACCGGGTGGCGGTACGGCAAGGGGGACCTCATTGTCCGGGAGTTCGCCAAGTGGTCGCGGGTGCCGGTGATCAACATGGAGGACGACATGTACCACCCGTGCCAGGCCCTCGCCGATGTGATGGTGATGCAGGAGAAGCTCGGGGATCTCCGGGGGAAGAAGTTCGTCATGAGCTGGGCCTACTCGGGGTCAGTGGAGAAGCCTCTCGCCGTTCCCCAGTCGGCGATCATCGGGGCGAGCTTCTTCGGGATGGACATCACCCTCGCCCACCCCAAGGGCCTCGACCTCGACCCGAAGGTCCTCGAGTTCACGAAGAAGAACGTCAAGAAGAATGGGGGATCGTTCCGGATCGTCCACGAAATGGACGAGGCGTTCAAGGACGCGGTGGCGGTGTACCCCAAGGCGTGGACGGCACAACCCACGGACGGGAAGACCCCCATGGACCCGGAGAGGGCGAAGGCGATCTTCGAGGCGAACAAGCACTGGATCACGACCGAGGAGAAGATGGCCCTCACGGACGACGCGATCTACCTCCACTGCCTGCCGGCGGACCGGGGGATGGAGGTCACGGACGAGGTCATCGACGGCCCGCACTCCGTGATCGTCGAGGAGGCCGCGAACCGGCTCCATGCCCAGAAGGGCCTGATGGCGCTGATCCTGTAGAGACCGTTGCCCGTTCCCCGTGAGCCGTGATCGTGGGGGCAGGTTGGTCCACAGACAACGGACCAAGGAGGACCGATGAGTTGGTTTGATCTTGCTGGGAAAGACCTCATCAGCACCAAGGACTGGACGCGTGAGGAGCTGGAGATCGTCCTCAAGGTGACGGACCAGCTGAAGGGGATGTACTACGCGGGCCTCCCCCACCCTGCGCTCAAGGACAAGACTTTCCTCATGCTCTTCTTCAACACCTCGACCCGGACTCGGCTCTCGTTCGAGAGCGCGATGACCCAACTCGGGGGCCACGCCCAGTTCGTCGCCGCCGCCGACCTTCGGCTGTCCCTGGAGGACAAGCCCGGGGCGGGGGAGACGATCCAGGACACGGCGAAGGTTATGGCCCGCTACGCCCATGGGATCGGAATCCGGCTCCTTGAGGATAAGGTGTCCCGGTACGGGGAGGACACGGAGATCATGTACCGGTTGGCAGAGCACGCCGAGATCCCGGTTGTGAACATGGCCTCCAACATCTGGCACCCGTGCCAGGCGATCACGGACCTCTACACGATGCGCGAGAAGCTGGGGAACGACCTTCAGGGCGTCAAGTACACCGTGATGTGGGCCTACTCCCCGTGGGCGCGGTCGCTGGGGTCGGTCCAGGAGGACCTCATCATCGCTGCCCGGTTCGGGATGGATGTCACCGTGGCCCATCCCAAGGGGTACGAGCTCGACCCCGAGGTCCTCGCCTTGAGCAAGAAGTACGCCCAAGCGAGCGGGGGAAAGTTCGAGGTGACAAACGAGCTCCACGACGCCCTGAAGGGGGCGACGGTCGTCTTCCCCCGCGGGTGGATGAGCCTCCGCCGGTACGAGATCGGGAAGGAGGCGGAGATCAAGAACGCGGAGAGGTTCAAGGACTGGAAGTACACACGTGAGCGGCAGGCAAAGCTCTGCAAGCCCGGGTACCTCATGCACGTCATGCCCATCGACCGCGGGAACGAGGCGGACGTGGAGCTGTGCGACGACCTGGCGCTTTCTTGGATCTACGACCAGGCGGAGAACCGCCTTCACACCCAGAAGGCCATTCTCACCCTCACGATGGGGGGTAGACTGTAGACGCTGCACGAGAGGCAGGGCGGCGACTCCCCGCCCTGCCTCGGTCCTTTCTCCCGGACAGGTCCCCGGGCCCGATCCCCCGACGGCTACTCCGCGAGGATGTGGTTGAGGAACGAGGCCATCGCCCCCTCGAACCGCTCGATGAACTGCCGCATTGTCTCCCACGTCACCCCGCCCCGGAGGTAGAGATCGGCCGCGAGGACGGCGTCGCCCTCCTCGTCGACGTAGGCCCGCGATCCGCGCATCAGCCGGTTCCAGTCGTTAGTGACCTCGCACGGCACCGCCCCACCGGTCAGCCATCGGGCGTAGAGCTGGAGGTCCCGGTACCGACCGGGCGCGTCGTCCACCGCATCGTCCACGTACAGGACGAACTCGATACCCTCGAAAACCACCTTCCAGAGCGGATCACCATACGCATCAGTCCCTATCTGGAACGACAGGCCGAGCTCAGTGAGGAGCCGCTCGATCTCTTCGCTCCCCACCTCGCGGAACACGGTGTCCTTGGAGATGGGGACCGTCACCCCGAGGGCGTTTGCGAGGAGGCGGGCGGTCGCGTCGCTCGCCCCATAGCAGTGGAAGCCGAGCATGGCCACCGTTCCCCCACGTGTCTCCCAGCGGAAGACGACCGGGGCCTCATCGTAGGGATCCCAGACGACGACCGTGGCATCGTCCGGTATGCTCCAGAAGTCCGTGCTCCCGTTCGTCCCTTCGTACTCCAGGGGAACGCCCTTCGCCAGCGGATCAGCGGGGATGGCGATCGCCAGCGTGGCTCCCGTGACGTCGTAGCCGTCGGCCCCGTCCCTCAGTCCAGCCCCGCGCAGGATGTCGTCGTCCCCCTTCCCATAAGTCATCCCCACGATGCGGCCCCCCCTCTCCAGGAAGGGCACAAGGACCTGGGCCACGGCGAGGCCGATGGCTTCGAGGGTTCCCTCATCCGCCTCCTGCTGCTCCGGGATGAGAAGGACCGATCGCCCTCCGCAGCACAGCGTCTATTCTCATCGCGTTCTCCTCGGTACCCAGGAGTTGTCTCACGCAAGATGAGCATGAAGGGTGACCGAGGTTTTCACGCGAGGTGAGCACACTGCGCCGGGAGGATAGCGTTTCGGCCGGGGGGAGTTCAGGCGCCTGAGCACGATCAGGCTGCGGCAGGGGTCCGTCTACCGCCAGCGGAGCGTGACCGTCCACTACCTCAACTACCACCGCCCGTGCGGGTACGCGACCCAGGTCGTGGACCGCAAGGGGAAGATCAGCAACCGCTACGAGGCGTACCTCACGCCGTACGAAAAGCTCATGCGGCCGGGGATGACGATGGCGGAGCTGGAACCGCTCGCCCAAAGCCACAGCCGAGTACGCTCTCCTCGTCAAGCAGGCAAAGTC
>DSBZ01000159.1 GCA_011057175.1 Candidatus Acetothermia bacterium | reverse complement strand
GGGCGATGAGGAGCGCCCGGCGGACCCGTTCCTCCCCGAAGCTCGTCACGAACGGGGCGATGAGGGGCATCTCCACGAGGTAGAGGGCCGCCCGCTCGATCCGTGTCACGGCCGCTCCAGGATTCTCTGGAGAGTAGAACGCTCCAGGACGAGGAAACTCCGGTCCCCCTGACGAAACAACGAGGTCACGATGTAGCCCTCGTCGAGGTACGCCCCGAGCGCCCGCCGCGCCTCGAGCCGCCACGTCCGGGCGAGGTCGAGGTCCTCCTTGCGCATCGCCTGGAGGTCGGACGGGATCTCGAACAGGAGGTTTGCCCCCCGCAGGTCGGGCCGAAACCCCGCCGGGGCGCGAAGCCCGGACGCCGTTCTCTGGGTGCGGTTGACGGTCTCGATCTCGCCGAGTGCAAGTGCCGGCGGCTTCCCGCCCCTGAGGTAGCTCTCGACCCGCGGCGATTCAAGGTGCCATCGGCACAGGAACCGGTCCGTGTCGATCCCCCGGTTCCGCGCGTCGCGCAGCTCGCCGAAGTAGTTGGGGAGGTACTGGGTGACAACTCCACCCAGCTTGTTCAGGTTGAAGTGGGCGTTCCGGGACTCCAACGGGTCGAACGTCCAGGTGATGATCCCGATCCCTTGGCGCAGCACGTGCTCCCGTTGGGCGCACTTGAGCCTGTACCCCACGCCCTGGTCCTGCCAGCCTGGCCGCACCGCGGCCATAAGCGAGTGGTGGCGCAAGACGCCGCCGTCGAGGAGGCCGACCACGGACAGGGTGAACCCGATCATCTCCCGGCCTGGGCCGATCCCGTCGAACGCGCCGAGGAGGAGCCCGCCGGCATCCACCACCATGTGGATGAGGTGGTCGGGGATCACCGCGAGGTCGGAAAACCCCCACACCGCCTGCTGCAGCCGCTCGCAGGCCCGGTACCCCGCGCCGTCGCGGACCGGCTCGATCACCAGATCATCGCGCAGTTCCATATAGGGGGAAGTATAGCCGCCCCACCCTGGTCTCCGGCGTGGGGAGCTGTAGACCGACGGAGTCGATGTTGCGTGCGCATCATGTCAACCCAGACGCTCAGGACGGGCGAACGAGAACGAGCACGGGGAAGGGATCGCCATCCCGTCTGAGGTCGGTCTCGATACCTCGTGGGTTAGGGATCAGGCCGGCTGGGTCGTAGACGAAGCAGACCAAGGCGTGGCAGTCCTGGTGTGCCTTGTAGCGCTCAATGTCCTCAATCGACTGAGTAGACAGCTCGGCCGCACCTAATCCCAGTCTCGTCATCTTCACCTCGAGAACAATCCTCTCCTGCTTGGGGAGAAAGTCCATTCGAGATGCCTTACCAGCGTAGCTTGGCGTGTACTCCTCTGGTCGAATGTCGTCGAAGTGCAGGCAGAGCAGGGCATGCATCAGGTCCTGCACGTCATACTCGTCTTGGACATCCAAGGTTGTCCGTCCCGCGTGGCGCGAGCGCAGCTGACGGACCACCGAGTGAAACCGCGAGCAAATCTGCTCGATCAGGAGCAGCGGGGTTTTCTCAGTTGCCTCGCTGAGATGCCCTGCGGCCAGATCCTCTGGCAATGAGCTGGTCAAGCGTTTCGATCGCTGTTGGGGCTCTCATATCTCATCCCTGCTCCGCGCGCTTTGATCTGGGCCTTGGCCCAGGGGTCGCGGAGGGTGACGGTGCGGTTGAACACTGGCGCCCCGGGCTTCGTGTCCGGGTCGACGCAGAAGTACCCTTTCCGCTCGAACTGGAACCTCTCCCCAGGTTGCACGTTCCCCAGGCTCGGCTCGAGCTTGCAGCCCGTGAGCACGACGAGGGAGTTCGGGTTCACGTTGGTGATCCAGTCCTCCCCCTTCGGGACGTCCAGCGGGTCGGGGACCTTGAACAGCCGGTCGTAGAGCCGCACCTCGCCCTCCACGGCGTGGGCCGCGGAGACCCAGTGGAGGGTCGCCTTCACCTTCCGCCCGTCGGGGGCGTTCCCGCCCCGGGTGGCCGGATCGTAGGTGCAGTGGAGCTCCAGGAGGTTCCCCCCCTCGTCCCGCACCGCCCGCTCGCAGCGGATGAAGTACGCGTACCGCAGCCGCACCTCTCGCCCCGGGGCGAGGCGGAAGAATCCCGGGGGCGGGGCGTCCATGTAGTCCTCCCGCTCGATGTACAGGACCCGCGAGAACGGGACCTTCCGCGTCCCGGCCGCGGGGTCCTCGGGGTTGTTCACCGCGTCGAACCACTCCACCTTCCCCTCCGGGTAGTTGGTCAGCACCACCCGCAGGGGCTCCAGGACCGCCATCCGCCGCGGGGCGCGCCTGTTGAGATCCTCCCGCACGCAGTGCTCGAGGAGCTCGATCTCGCGGATGCTCTCCGCCTTGGAGACCCCGATCCGGCGGGCGAAGTCCGCGATCGCCTCCGGGGTGTAGCCACGGCGACGGATCCCGGCGATCGTCGGCATGCGGGGGTCGTCCCACCCCCGCACGTGGCCCTCCTCGACGAGGCGGAGGAGGAGCCGCTTGCTCGTCACGGTGTAGGTCAAGTTGAGCCGCGCGAACTCGATCTGCCGGGGATGGTGGACCCCGAGCTGGTCGAGGAACCAGTCGTACAAGGGGCGGTGGTTCTCGAACTCCAGGGTGCAGATGGAGTGGGTGATCCTCTCGATCGAGTCGGACTGGCCGTGGGCCCAGTCGTAGGTGGGGTAGATGCACCAGGCGTCCCCCGTGCGGTGGTGGTGGGCGTACACGATTCGGTACAGCACCGGATCCCGCATGTTGATGTTGGGGTGGGCCATGTCGATCTTGGCGCGCAGGGTGCGGGACCCCTCCGGGAACTCGCCCGCTCGCATCCTCCGGAAGAGGTCGAGGTTCTCCTCTACAGACCGGTTGCGGTAGGGGCTTTCCATCCCGGGCGGGGTGATGACACGGTCCCCGTCACGGATCAGCTGGCCTCGCTGGCGGCTCAGTTCCTCCGGCGAGAGGTCGCACACGTAGGCCTTGCCCTTCCGGATGAGGTCCTCGGCCCACCGGTAGAGCTGCTCGAAGTAGTCCGAGGCGTAGAACTCCCGGTCCTCCCAGTCCGCCCCCAGCCAGCGCACGTCGCGCTTGATCGCCTCCACGTACGCGGCGCTCTCCTTCTCCGGGTTCGTGTCGTCAAACCGCAGGTTGAACTTCCCCCCGAACTCCTGGGCGATCCCGTAGTTGAGGAGGATCGCTTGGGCGTGGCCGATGTGGAGGTAGGCGTTCGGCTCGGGGGGGAACCGGGTGTGGACGCGGTCGAACCGCCCCGATCTCAGGTCCTCGACGATGATCTCCCGGATGAAGTCGCGCGGCGCGTCCATGGCCGTCCCCGATCTTACCCGAGCGCGCTCAGTCCCCCGTGAGGCGGACGATCTCCTCTTCGCTTTCCGTCCACTTGGGACGCACCTTCACCTGAAGGGAGAGGAAGACCTTCTTTCCCAGGAGGAGCTCCAGCTCCTGGCGGGCGAGCGTCCCGATCTCCTTCAGCTTCTGGCCTCTGCTTCCGATGACGATCCCCTTCTGGGAGTCCTTCGCCACGTGGATCGAGGCGTAGACCTCGAGGAGGGGCTTGTCCGTCCGTTCCTCGATGTGCTCCACCGTCACCGCAGTGGAGTAGGGGATCTCCTGGAACGTGGTCTGGAAGATCTTCTCCCGCACCAGCTCCCCGGCGAGGAACTCCAGGGGGCGATCCGTGGAGAGGTCAGGAGGGAAGAGGGGGTCCCCCGGGGGAAGGTGGCCCGTGATCACGGCCAGCGCCCGGTCGAGGTTCGTCCCCCGGATCGCGGAGATGGGCACGAGGTCGGCGAACATCCCCAGCTCCTCGTAGGCGAGGAGCGTCTCGGGGAGGGAGTTGCCGCGGGCACGATCGCTCTTGTTGACGAGGAGGACCTTCGGGCAGGGCAGGGGCCGGATCTTGGCGAGCACGGTCGCATCGTACGGTTCCACGCTCCCCGTCGGCTCGACCATGTACGCCACGACGTCGACCCCGGCCAAGGCCCGCATCGCCTGCCGCAGGAGATGGGAGGAGAGCTTGTTCCGGGGCTGGTGGAGGCCCGGCGTGTCCACGAACACGACCTGGGCCTCGGGGGTGGTAAGGATGCAGCGGATGCGGTTGCGGGTCGTCTGGGGGCGGTCGGAGACGATGACCACCTTCCGGCCGAGGAGGGCGTTGATGAACGTCGACTTGCCGACGTTGGTCTGGCCGAGGATGCTGACCGTGCCCGACTTATAACACATGATGGCCAATCCTCCCCTCGCGGAGGGCCTCGCGGACGGCGGCGATGGCGGGGGAGAGGTCCCGGTCCTCTCCCGGCGGGGGAACGAGCTCGGTCAGTGCCGCGTAGGCGGGGCGGCTCGCGGGGGCCAGGCCCTCCTCCCCGGCGAACGCCACCGCCCACCGGGCGGCGACCCCCTCCAGCGCGACCTGTGCCAGCACGTTCTCCGCAATGCGAAGGCATTTCCAGGCCGAGGTCGCCCCCATCGCGTTGTGGTCCTCCTTGCCGCCCGAGGTGGGGATCGAGTCCACCGCCGCGGGGTGGGCGAGGACCTTGTTCTCCGCCGCGAGCGCGGCCGCGGTGTACTGGAGGAGCATGAGTCCCGAGCTCGTCCCGGGCTGGGGGGAGAGGAACGGGGGGAGGCCCCTCCCCTCCCCGGTGAGGAGGAGGGACAGCCGCCGCTCGCAGCTTGCCCCGAGCTCGGCCAACGCCATCCCCAGCCACTCGCCAGCGAAGGCGAGGATCTCCCCATGGAAGTTCCCCCCGGCGAGGGCGGTGCCGCCTCCGTCGGGGAGGAGGAGGGGGTTGTCCGTGGCCGCGTTCATCTCCACCCGGAGCCGCCCCTCCACCGCCCACAGGGTCTCCACCACCGGCCCCAGGAGCTGCGGCAGGCAGCGCAGGGAGTAGGGGTCCTGGACGTCCTCCGGGTGGGAGTCAGTGAGGGCGCTCCCGGCGAGGAGCTCCCGCAGCCAGGAAGCGACCTGGACTTGGCCCGGATGGGGCCGCGCGGCGTGGATCCGCGCGTCGAGCGCTTCCGTCTTCCCCCGCAAGGCCTGGAAAGAGAGGGCCCCGATCCCCAACGCGGCGCTGACGGCACGCCATCCCCAGGTCCAGGCGAGGAAGAGGTGGGCGAGCATGTACGCCGTCCCGTTGAGGAGGGCCAGTCCCTCCTTCGGGGCGAGTTCGTCAAGCGGGGACAGCCTCGCCCGGCGGAGGGCTTCCCCCCCGGGGAGGTCCTCTCCCCGGAAGCGGGCCCGTCCCTCCCCGAGGAGGGGCAGCGCGAGGTGGGCGAGCGGCACGAGGTCGCCGGAGGAGCCGACGGAGCCCCGCTCGGGCACGATCGGATGCACCCCGGCGTTGAGGAGCCCGACAAGGAGGTCCACGAGCTCCGGCCGGACCCCACTCGCCCCCTGGAGGAACGAGTTCAGGCGGAAGAGGAGCATCCCCCGGACGAGCGGGTCGGGGAGGGGCGGACCGACCCCGGTGGCGTGGGAAAGGATGATGTTGCGTTGAAGCTTGGCGAGGTCGCGGTCGGGAATCCGCACCGTGGACAGGGCGCCGAACCCGGTGTTGATCCCGTACGCGGGTTCCCCCCGGGAGAGGACCGCCTGGAGAGCTCGGTGCGAAGCGTCGATCTTGGCGCGCGCGGAGGGGACGAGGGCGACCGGGGCGCCCGCGAGGATGATCGCCTCCGCGTCCGCCGGTGTGAGGTGCCCATCGAGTTCGATCACGGGGGGTCAGTATAGCCGCGCCCTTTCGTGCGGGGTAGGGAAACGGGTGGGTATACTCCTGAGCATGGATCTCCTCGTGTACGGGATCGGCCAGCTCGCCACCCCGACCGGCGGGGAGCCGCAGCGGGGGGCGGGGCAGCGGGAGTTGACCCTGCTCCATGGGGCGTACCTCCTCATCCGGGATGGACGGGTCGCCGCGGTGGGAGAAGGGCGGTGGCCCCGGTTCGCCGGTCCCACCTTGGATGCCGGCGGGCGAGCCGTGACCCCTGGACTGGTGGACCCCCACACCCACGCCGTGTTCGCCGGCTCCCGCGTGGAGGAGTTCCTCGCCCGGGCCCGGGGGGAGAAGTACACCGGGGGCGGCATCCTCACCACCGTCCAGGCCACCCGAGAGGCCAGGGAGGAAGAGCTCGTGGATCTCGCCCGGCCCCGGCTCCTCCGCATGCTCGCCCAGGGGGTGACGGCGGGGGAGGTCAAGTCCGGGTACGGCCTCGCCCTCGTCCACGAGCTGAAGATGCTCCGTGCCATCCGACGGCTTGGCGATGAGCTTCCCCTGACCCTCGTCCCCACGTTCATGGGCGCCCACGCATTCCCTCCCGACATCTCCCGGGAGGCGTACGTACGACTCCTCGTCGCGGACATGATCCCCGCCGTGGCCCGGGACGGCCTGGCCCGATTCTGCGACGTGTTCTGCGACCGGGGGTTCTACACGGTGGACGAGGCACGGGCGATCCTCCGCGCGGCGCGGGACGCTGGGCTCGGGTTGAAGGTCCACGCCGACGAGCTCGCGCACGTCGGCGCGGCCGAGCTCGCCGGCGAGCTGGGGGTGACCTCGGCCGAGCATCTCCTCCACGTTTCGCAGGAAGGGATCCAGGCCCTGTCCCGCTCCGGCACGGTGGCGGTGCTGCTCCCGGGGACGGCGCTCGTGCTCGACGAGCCCTACCCCCCGGCCCGGGACCTGATCGCGGCGGGGGTCCCCGTGGCCTTGGGGACGGACTTCAACCCCGGCTCGTGCCCCCTTTCTTCTCTTCCCTTTGTCATGAGTTTGGCCGTGCTCAGACTTCGGATGAGCCCGGAAGAGGTGCTCACCGCGGTCACCCTCAACGCCGCGGCGGCGCTCGGCCTCGCGGACAGCGTGGGATCACTGGAGCCGGGGAAGCGGGCCGACCTCGTGGTCTGGGAGGCGGAATCGTACGAAGAGATACCGTATTGGATTGGCCAGAACCTCGCCTGGGCGGTGGTGAAGGAGGGGAGGGTGGTCGTCTCC
>DSBZ01000015.1 GCA_011057175.1 Candidatus Acetothermia bacterium | reverse complement strand
TGGGGTCTCGTCGGGCTGGGAGCGGAGACGATCATCATCCCCGACCCCGGACTGGAGGGTGCGATCCGGGCGGCGCTCGGGAAGCCCGAGGGCGATCTCACGGTCAGTGACCTGGAAAGTCTGACCGAGCTCGAGGCCTGGGGGCGAGACATCGCGGACCTGACAGGACTCGAATGCACTGTGAACCTGAAAGAGCTCGATCTCTTCGACAACCGGGTGTCCGACTTGTCCCCCCTTGCGGGCCTCTCCGCGCTGGAGGAACTCTCAATCGGGTGGAACCGCGTGCGCGACCTCTCCCCCTTGTCCGGCCTCTCCCGGCTCAAGGTGTTGGAGGCCCCGTTCAACGAGATCGAAGACCTTACCCCTCTGGCCGGACTCACCAGGCTCTCCCAGTTGAGCCTCTCCCACAACCGGATCCGGGATATCGCCCCTCTCGCCTCACTCAACGAACTCGAGTTGTTGGATCTCATGTTCAACGAGGTCCTGGATTTGACTCCCCTGGCGGGCTTGAACCACCTGAAGTGGCTTTTCCTCGCGGCGAACAACGTGTTCGACCTGTCTCCCCTGGGCGGCCTGGTATCCCTTCGTACCCTATGGATCGACCTAAACGCGATCACCGACCTCTCTCCCCTGGCGGGTCTGACCAAGCTCCGCGACCTCTCCGCGTCGCAGAATGTTGTTTCTGACCTCACCCCCCTGGGACGGCTTCGCAACCTGGAGAAGCTCGTTCTCTCGGGCAACGCCATCTCCGACGTGCGGCCGCTGGCCGAGTTGGGCCGCCTCCGCCACCTGGACCTGGGCTATAACACCGTAGCAGACATCGCCCCCATCTCCTCCCTTGCCGAGCTCCGGCTCCTGGACCTGAGTGAGAACGAGGTGGCTTCGCTCGCCCCGCTCGCCGGGCTTACCAACCTTGAGGTCCTGGAGATCTCGGGGAACCCGGTGTGGGACCTCACGCCGCTAGCCGGACTGGAGAACCTGACGGTGCTCGGCGCCGCCGGGGCGAGGATCGCCGACCTCTCTCCCCTCGCGGATCTCACGAAGCTCGCGACCCTGAACGTTCAGGGGAACAAGGTGCGATCGGTGGAGCCGTTGGCCCGTCCGCTCGGCCTGCGGGACCTCCTCCTGGGCGGGAACAACGTGTCCGACATCGGCCCTCTGGCGAGACTGACACGCCTGGAGATCCTGGACCTCTCCGCGAACCCTGTCTCCAGCTTCGCCCCGCTTCGCGAGATGCGCGCACTGCGCGTGCTGAACGTGATGAGGATTCTCCTCAAGCCCGAGGCGAAGGACGTGCTGGAGGAGCTCGAGAAACGCGGGGTCCGCGTGTTCCGGTAACCGGCCATGGCCGATACTTCCAAGTTGTCCCAAGAGGAGGAATGTCTTTTCCGCTTGGCGGGGCTGCCCGCCGGGATACTTGCTTCGACGCCCCTTTATCCTCGTGTCTTGACCAGACCCTGGCTCGTAGGCATCGGCTGGGGCGCTCTGGCCCTCGCGATCGCCGTGATCGGAGCAGCGCTGTGGAGCGCGATCCTTTCGCTGTGGTACGAACGGTCCCGGCTCCCGGTGCAAAGGAAGCGGACCAGCGTCATCCTGGCAAGCCCGGCCGTCCCTATCGGCGGTTTCCTGGTCTCTACACTGCTTTCCTCTGAGGTACCGTGGACGAGGAAGCTCCTCGCCGTCGGGATCGGGATCGGCTCATCCCTGGCCATGAGCTTCTTGCTGTGGGGATCTTGGCGCTTCCTCCTATGGGTTGAACGGCGGCGCGCCCGGGCGAGCTAAGCCTTCTCCCGGCCCTCCCTTGCCTCCAGCCACGCCCAGATGAACGGCCACAGGTCGCCGTCGAGCACGCTCTCGACGTTCCCCACCTCGACCCCGGTGCGGTGGTCCTTCACCAGCTGGTAGGGCTGCAGCACGTAGGACCGGATCTGGTGCCCCCACTCGATGTCCGCCAGCTCCCCCCGCAGTTCCTCGATCTTCCTCGCCTGTTCCTGCTCCATGAGAGCCCGGAGGCGCGCCCGGAGAATCCGCAACGCGGTGACCTTGTTCTGAAACTGGGAGCGCTCGTTCTGGCACCCCACGACGATCCCGGTGGGGAGGTGGGTGATCCGGACCGCGGTCTCGTTCTTCTGCATGTGCTGACCGCCGGGGCCTCCGGCGCGGAAGGAGTCGATCTTGAGGTCGTCCTCGGAGATATCGACATCCTCTTCGGGGACAACAGGGGTCACGGTGACCGAGGCGAACGAGGTGTGCCGCCGGGCCTGGCTGTCGAATGGGGAGATCCGGACCAAGCGGTGGACCCCGGACTCCCCGCGGAAGAACCCGTACGCGAACCGGCCTTTTACCTCGAGGGTCGCCGACTTGAGCCCGGCCTCCTCGCCGGGCGTCTCGTCGACGACCCGCACCGCGAAGTTGGCCCGCTCACAGAACCGCGTGTACATACGGAGGAGCATCTCCGTCCAGTCCTGGGCATCCGTGCCGCCAGCCCCGGCGTTGAGGGCGAGGAAGCAGTCGTTCCCGTCGTAGGGGCCAGACAACAGGAACTGCACCCGGGCCCGCTCGAAGTCTTCGTCGAGCTTGGCCAGCGCGGCTTCGGCCTCGGCCCGCGTCCCCTCGTCCCCTTCCTCGGCGGCTAGCTCGAACAGGACCTCGATCTCGTCCAGCGCCTCTGTGAGGCGGTTGTACTCGGCGAGCCGCTCCTTCACCGCCTCGAGCTCGCGCACCTTGACTTGGGCGGCAGCCCGGTCGTCCCAGAACCCGGGCCGCGCCATGTCTTCCTCGATCGCCCGGACCTTCTTCCGGAGTGCGTCAGCATCCAGGCTTCTTCCGAGGTGTTCGATGCGATCCCTCAGACCGAGCAGATGCTCATCCACGAGCGAACGTTAGCTCCCCGCCTCGGGAGCTGCAAGGCGAGACCCCGCTCGAGAGAACAAGGAACGCTTCCTCCCCACACGAAGGAGGCCACACCCCGAGGACGCCAAGAGGGGATAATCACCGTATGGCGGGGACGCTCTACGTCTGCTCAACTCCGATCGGAAACCTGGAGGACATCACCCTGCGCGCGCTGCGCGTCCTGCGGGAGGCTGACCTGATCGTGGGCGAAGACACGCGGCGCACGCGGAAGCTCCTTTCCCACCACGGCATCCATACCCGGTTCGCCCCCAGCCTGTTCCAAGGAGCCGAGGAAGAACGCACCCCAGAGGTGATCTCCCTTCTTCGCGCTGGGAAGACGGTGGCCCTCGTGTCGGATGCGGGGACCCCTCTCCTCTCCGACCCCGGCTACCCCCTCGTGCGCGCATGCGTGGCGGAGGGGATCCCTGTTGTGCCCATCCCCGGCCCAAGCGCCCTCCTCGCCGCCCTCGTCGCCTCGGGGCTCCCCATGGACCGGTTCCTGTTCCTCGGCCATCTCCCCCGCCAAGCCGGTCCCCGCCGGAGGGCTCTGGAATCCCTGAATGACGTGGACTGCACCATCGTCTTCTACGAATCGCCCCACAGGCTTTGCGCAACGCTCGGGCAACTGGCCGAGCTGTACGGGTCCCGATCCGTAGTTGTGGCCCGCGAGCTGACGAAGATTCACGAGGAGTTCGTGCGCGGGACGGCAGTGGAGGTCCACCGGGAGTTCGCCGCGCGAGGGGAGGTCAAAGGAGAGATCGTGGTCCTCCTCAGCCCGGGGCCCACGCCACCGCGCCCGGCCGCGGAGGGAGCAGCCGGGACCCTCTACCAGGAGCTTCTCGCCGCGGGCCTGTCCCCCCGGGAAGCCCTCCAGGAGACGGCGGCCAGGCTGGGTCTGCCACGTCGCACGGTGTACCGGGCGGTCCACGAGCGGTCGGAGTGAACCGCCTCAAGCTGTGACTCACCCATCCCAGCCGCTGGCGGGCTTTCGTAACACTTGTGTCGTTGGACGCCATGTGTAGAATGGACACGGAATGGCAGAGAACGAGATAGTAGGCACTATCTACTTCGCAGAGAATACAGACATTCTCAAGAGCCTTCCTTCGGCCTCCGTGGACTTGATCTACATTGATCCGCCATTCAACACTGGCAAAGTCCAGCAGCGAGCTCAGCTGAGAACAGTCCAGTCCAACTCCGGCGATCGAGTCGGGTTCCAAGGCCGGCGCTACGAGACCATCGTGCTCGGGAGGAGGGGCTTCCCCGACTTCTTTGACGACTACCTGGCATTCCTCGAACCAAGGCTAGCCGAGGCCCACCGGGTTCTGGCGCCGCACGGCTCCTTCTACTTCCATGTTGACTACCGCGAGGTTCACTACTGCAAGGTCCTTCTCGACGCCATCTTCGGCAGGGACGCGTTCCTGAACGAGATCATCTGGGCTTACGATTACGGTGGCCGCCCGAAAACGAAGTGGCCACCCAAGCACGACAACATTTTGTTCTACGTCAAAGATCCGACGAACTACATCTTCAACTATGACGAGATCGAACGCATCCCCTACATGGCGCCCGGTCTTGTCGGACCGGAGAAAGCCGCTCGCGGAAAGATCCCGACGGATACGTGGTGGCATACCATCGTGCCCACGAACAGCTCCGAGAAGACTGGCTATCCGACTCAAAAGCCTCTCGGCATTCTTCGGCGCATCGTTCAGGCATCGTCACGCCCTGGTGATCTTGTGCTCGATTTCTTCGCAGGTAGCGGCACAACTGGGGCAGCCTGTCTGGCGTTGGGGCGCCGTTTCATTCTCGTCGACAACAACCAAGAAGCCCTTGAGGTGATGGCCCGCCGCTTTGCCGGTATTGCTGGGATCCGTTGGATCGGGTTCAACCCAGGTCCCCATCACCCGCCCCACAAACAGCCAGCCCTGTTTGGGGCACTCATGCAACAGGAAGGGTAGTCGCGATGATGTACACACGGCCCTCAAGGCCCGCAAGAAGAAGGTTGGTGTCACAGTCAAGGAGATCGGAAACTCCGCGTTGCGGGCGGCGCTGTCGCTGCCCACGCTGGACGACTTGATCGTGGAGAAACTCGTGGCCACGGGGAAGGTCTCCCGCGAGTACTACGCCCGGGTGGTGGCCGAGGCAAACAAGGAGATCAAGGCCGCGCAGAAGAGAGCAGCCGTGCCCCAGGTGACGGTGCGAACGTGGACCAGCGGCGGCTGGGAGATCCGGGAGGTCCACCGCAGCGCGGACGGCGAGCTCCAGGTTCTTGAGCTGCGGGCCCGCGGTGGGGCGAAGACCTCCCCCGCGAAGCTTGCCCACGCGGCCAGCCGCGCTTGGGTGACCGTTCTCGCGGGGAAGGTGCGCCTGGGGATCGACGGCGGGGAACGGACCCCCGAGCAGCAGGAACGGTCTACATCCCACCGGGCGCGCCGTATGCCTTGACCCCCTGGCCCGAACAGCACGGGTCTTGCTCGTCCTCGCCCCAGCGGCCCTTCTGAAGTAGGGGAGGAGCCAAGCGAGAGGCCCTCCCGTGACCGGCGTGCTCCCGATCCTCACCATCGGCGGCGACCCCCACGCGATCGGATACGGCCATGGCCAACGGGCCCAGGTCGCAATTGAGAGGAACCTCGCCCTCTACTTCCGCCGCTACAGAGACGAGATCGGCCTCGGGCGCGACGAGGTCCTCCACCGAGCCAGGGCGTGGCTGGAACGGGTGAAGGAACTCGATCCCCCCTACGCCGCGATGGTCGAGGGCCTGGCCGAGGGCTCCGGGTTCCCCCTCCTCTCCCTCGCCGCCCTCAACGCCCGCTATGAGTTTCTCTACGCAGGCTTCGTTTCCCAAGGGTTGGCCACGGCATGCACGGCGTGCGGCCTCCTCCCGGAGCGGACGCAAGGGGGACGTGTCCTCCTCGCCACGAACTGGGACTGGTTCCCAGAGGTGGAGGGCCTATGGCTGAGGGTCACCTGGGATGGCCTCACCGTGCTCGCGTTCACCGAGGCGGGGATCGCCGGGGGTAAGATCGGATTCAACTCCGCGGGGATAGGCCTCGTCGTGAACGGGCTCGTGTCCCACCTCGACCGCTGGGACGGAGATGGGATCCCGTTCCACGTCCGGGCGTGGCGAATCCTGTGCTCTCCCAGCTTCAAGCGGGCGATTGCAGCTGTCGAGGAAGGGGGATCGCCAGGATCGGCGAACTTCCTCGTCGGGGAAGCGAAGAGCGGGAACGCGGTAGCCCTGGAACGGGCACCGACCGGGACCGCCCGCGTGGCGCCGGAGGCGGGGATCCTCGTCCACGCCAACCATTTTCTCCACCCCGATCAGCTGGGGGTGCGGGAGCCCCTCCCCGAGGAGCGCCGCTCGACCGACCTCCGCCAGGGGCGACTGGCCGCGCGTCTTGCCCAGGCCGCGGCGAACGGCCTGATCTCCATGGAACGCGTTCAAGACGCGCTCCGCGACCACGACGGCTACCCCGATTCCGTGTGCCGGCACGAGAGCCCGCTGTTCCCACCCGACCTCAACTACCGGACAGTCCTCTCCGTGGTGATGGACCTCGGCGCCCCTCGCCTGTGCTACACCGTCGGCCCCCCGTGCGAGGGCCTGTACCACGATGTCCACCTCCTCCCGTCGTAGTGTCGGGCTTCAGGCCCGACGGCAGTTGGGCCGTCCGTCGGCCGGGGGGCGCTAGACGAACTGGGCCAGGACGGGCCGCATCTTTTCCGGCGTGGGGAGGGGGCGCAGTCCGAGGGGTTCCCCCGAGAGCACGGGGTCGCCATCGGCGAACGTCGGCCGGTCCGCCATGTACAGGACCCCAATCGGGATCTCCTCGCCGCGCTGCGTGGCCACCGCGAAGGCCAGGTCCCGCTCCCTTGGATCGTGCCCGCTCTCATCGAGGCGGACGAGGCGCTCCTCGTACCAGGAGAACGTCTGAACCCTGTTCCAGGTTGGACAGGGGTGAAGCACGTTCACCAAGGCGAACCCCCGGTGCTGGATCGCCTGGGCGATGAGGTTCGCAGTGTGCTCGATCTCCCCGGAGAAGGCCTGGGCGACGAACGGGGCATCGAGGGCCACCGCCAAAGCGAGGGGGTTCAGGGGGGCCGACGGCGTCCCACTGGGC
>DSBZ01000091.1 GCA_011057175.1 Candidatus Acetothermia bacterium | reverse complement strand
CCCCTCCCCTATGCCCCCCAGCGGAGCCCGGCCCGAGGAGGCAGCTGATGCCCCTGTGCGACGTGTGCGGAGTCCGGCCGGCCACGGTCACGGCTGAGGTGATCCAGGACGGGGAGCGCCGGGTCCTCCACCTGTGTCAGGCTGACTACGCCCGGCTGCGGGGGGAGGAGTGGTTTTCCCCGTGGGAGTCACTGCTCGAGGGGTTCCTGTCCCCGCGGCGGCGGCCGGACCGCGAGGCCCCCGACCTCGGATCCTACCTGTCCGAGGAGAGCCGGGAGCTCCTCCAGCGCGCGGCGCGGGTGGCGGTGGACTTCGGAAAGCGGGAGATGGACACTGAGCACCTCCTCTACGCTCTCGCCGAGAGCGAGGCTGCCCGGGAGTTCCTCACGAGGGCCCAGCTCGACCCCAGGGACATCCGGGGATACGTTGAGCACAACGCCCCCCGGGGGACGTTCCTGGCAGAGCGGGGGGAGACGGTGCGCGTGGGGATGAGCCCGCGGGTGAAGGCGGTGTTGGAGAAGGCGTTCCACGCCTCGCGCGACCTCGGCCACTCCTATGTCGGGCCTGAGCATCTGCTCGTGGGGCTCCTCGCCGAGCCGGACGGGCTGGGGGGGGAGGTCCTCCGCCGGTTCGGCCTCACCGCCGATGCCCTGCAGCGCGAGCTCCGGCCGGCCCCCGGTCGGGAGGGCCGGGTGCCTACGTCCGCCACCCCCATCCTCGACAAGCACAGTCGTGACCTGACCACCCTCGCCCGCCAGGGGAAGCTCGATCCGGTCATCGGCCGGGCCAAAGAGATCGAGACGGTGATCGAGGTCCTCGCCCGCCGGAAGAAGAACAACCCCGTCCTCATCGGCGAGCCAGGGGTGGGGAAGACGGCGATCGTGGAGGGCCTCGCCCAGCGGATCGCCCGGGACGAGGTCCCGGAGGTCCTGCGCGGCAAGCGCCTGGTCGAGCTCAACGTGAACTCGCTCGTCGCGGGGACGAAGTATCGCGGGGAGTTCGAGGAGCGGGTGAAAGAGCTTCTCGACGAGATCGTCGCCCACCAGGACGAGCTGATCCTGTTCATCGATGAGCTCCACACGATCGTGGGGGCCGGGCAGGCCGAGGGGGGCCTCGACATCGCCAATACCTTGAAGCCCGCCCTCGCCCGGGGCGAGCTCCACCTCATCGGCGCGACGACCTTGAACGAGTACCAGAAGCACGTGGAGAAGGACGCGGCGCTGGAGCGGCGGTTCCAGCCGGTGTTCATCGCCGAGCCGACCGTGGAGGGGACGGTCCACATCCTGCGCGGATTGCGCGATCGGTTCGAGGCCCACCACAAGGTGCGGATCACCGAGGAGGCGATCGTTGCTGCAGCCGAGCTCTCCGATCGCTACATCTCCGGCCGCTACCTCCCGGACAAGGCGATCGACCTCGTGGACCAGGCGGCGGCGCGGGTGAGGATCGCTGCCACGTCGCGGCCGGCCGAGGTCCAGGAGCTGGAAGGAGAGATCCAGGCCCTCCGCCGGGAGCAGGACTACGCGGCCTCCCGGAAGCAGTTCGACCGGGCGAAGGAGATCGAGGGGGCGATCGCCCGGAAGGAGAAGGATCTTGCCCAGGCCACCGAGGCGTGGAAGAAGGGCGTCGCCTCGGGGACGCCCGAGGTGCGGGCCGAGCACGTGGCGGAGATCGTGTCCTCCCTCACCGGGATCCCGGTCGCTGACCTCACCGCCGAGGAGAAGGAGCGGCTCCTTAGGCTCGAGGAGGTGCTCCACGAGCGGGTGGTGGGGCAGGACGAGGCGGTGGCCGCGGTGGCGGCCGCGGTGCGGCTGTCGCGGGCCGGGCTCAAGGAAGGACACCGGCCGATCGCCACGTTCCTCTTCCTCGGGCCCACGGGGGTGGGGAAGACGGAGCTCGCCAAGACCCTCGCCTGGGCCGTGTTCGGCAACGAGGAGGCGATCGTCCGCATCGACATGAGCGAGTACACAGAGCGGCACACGGTGTCGCGGCTCGTCGGCGCCCCCCCGGGGTACGTGGGGTACGAGGAAGGGGGCCAGCTCACGGAGCGGGTCCGCCGCCGGCCGTACAGCGTAGTCCTCCTTGACGAGATCGAGAAGGCGCACCCCGAGGTCCACAACATCCTGCTGCAGGTGTTCGATGACGGGCGCCTCACCGACGGCAAAGGTCGCGTCGTGGACTTCTCGAACACGATCCTCATCGCCACGAGCAACATCGGGAGCGACCTCATCCAGGCGAACCTCACCGCGCCGGACGGCGCGCGCCTCGACTACGCCGCGCTCAAGGAGCGGCTGCGGGAGGTCCTGCGGGCCCACTTCCGCCCCGAGTTCCTGAACCGGATCGACGAGGTGATCGTGTTCCACGCCCTGACAAAGGACCAGATCCGGGACATCGTGCTCTTGCAGCTCGAGCGGGTGCGGCGGGTGGCCCGGGGCCAGGGGGTGGAGCTCGAGTTCGATCCCTCGCTCGTGGATCACCTGGCGGAGGTCGGTTACCAACCCGAGTTCGGGGCCCGCGAGCTCAAGCGCCGGATCCGCGGCGACGTGGAGAACCCGCTCGCGAGCGCCCTCCTGCGCGGGGAGATCAGGGAGGGGGACACGGTGCGCGTTCGGTACGATCATGCTGGCGGGACGGGCTTCGAACGGGTCAGGACCGAGGATGACGCTTCCGCTCCCTCGGGCGGGGAGGGCGCCTAGCCCCGCTCGAGGGCCCCCTTCTCACGAGGAGGGGAGGAGGTAGAGGAAGATCGCGAAGTAGTGGCACATACCGGCCGCCAGAACCATGAGGTGCCAGATCGCGTGGCTGAACGGGAGATTCTTCCAAGCGTAGAACACGATCCCCAGGGTGTAGATCAACCCACCCCCGAGGAGGAGGGCCAGCGCTCCCAGTGGGACGTGGGCCAAGACCTGCCTTGTCGCCACGACGACGAGCCATCCCATCGCGACGTAGGTGACGACCGATGCTCTACGCATTCGCCCTAGGAACATGGATTTGAACAGGACGCCGGCGATCGCCATCGTCCACACGATCCCGAGGAGCGTCCACCCCCATGGGTTCCAGAGCCGGATCACGAGGAACGGGGTGTAGGTCCCGGCGATGAGGAGGTAGATCGCAGCATGGTCGAGGATGCGCAGCACGCTCTTCACCCGCCGGTTCCGCACCCCGTGGTAGAGGGTCGAAGCGAGGTGGGTGAGGACGAGAGACGTCCCGTACACGACGAGACTTGCGATCTGGCCGGAGCTTCCACCCCGCAGGATCCCGAGCGCGGTCAGGGCGACGAGGCCGGCCAGGCTGAGAGCAGCTGCAACAGCGTGGGTGACGGCGTTCGCGATCTCCTCGCCTTCCGTGTACACGGGGAGGTCGCGGTTCATCCTCGTGCACGGTGACGGGCCCGACGCTGGCGGTGAGCGAAGGGGCGAAGGAGGTGCCCGAGGGCGGACCTCTGGAGCGCGATCGCGTCGAACCGGCACGCCTCGTGGCAACACATGCAGCGGATGCAGGTGCGGCGATCGATCCTCGCTTTCCCCTTCGCTACGGTGGCCGCGCCGGTGGGGCAGATCCGAGCGCAGGCCCCGCACCCCACGCAGGAGCGGCGCACGACCTGCGGGCGGGCGGAGAGCTGGCCGGTGAGGAACCGCGTCAGGAATCGGGGTGCCCGGCCCACGATCTCCCCCACCGGGAGAGGCGGGAGCCGGAAGGGGGACACGTGGGGCAACTGGTCCCTCACGATCTCGATCTCGCTCATCACCCCCCTGCCTACGCCCCGCTCGTGGGCGCAACGGATGGTCGGCACCGCGAGCGGATCGAGCCCGATGATCCGCGCGGCCACGGCATCCACGGCCACCCCATCCTGGCTGGCGAGGATCACCCCGACCTCACGCGGGACACCGTTCGCTGGGCCCGCCCCTTCCATGGCCACGATCCCGTCCATGATCGTGAGATGGGGCCGGGCGGCGGCGAAGATGTCCACCAGGACCTGGTTGAACTCGGTGGGGTCCTTGTACTGGCCGTGGTAGGCCGTGCGCAGCCCGCCGGGGATGGCCCCGTAGAGGTTCTTCACGGCCCCCGTCAACAAAGTCAGCGAGTGGGTCTTCAGCTTGGGAAGGTTGACGATGACGTCCGCCTCGAGGAGGGCCTGGGCGAGGTAAACCTCGTTCAGCACCTTCCCCGTGATCTCCACCCGCTTGAACCCGATCTCCCGCAGGTTGATGAGCCGGATCCCAAGTCGGGCACACATTTTGCGGTACCCGGACACCTCGAATCCGTCCGGGCTCGAAGGGTGGAGGTCATCCCCCACCGTGATGTGGGGGGTGACCTCCTTGAGCACGGAGAGCACGGCGCCGGTGAATGCGGGATGGGTGATGATCCCTCGCTCGGGGGGGGAAGGAGGGGAGAGGTGATTGACCTTCACGAACACCTTCGCCCCCGGCCGGACGAGGGCGCGGAGGCTCCCGATCGCTGCGATCGCTTCGGCAACGGAGGAGCGGATCTCCCCCTCGTCGTAGCGATGGGCCCGCTTCAGGACGACCTTGGCATGGCTCATGTTCTGGAGGCCCTCCCCAGGCCCCGGTTTCCCTTTGGGGGTGCAGGGTGCACGAGCGAGGGTCGGTGAGCCAACGGCGCTACTCCGTTGCCTTCGGTCGGGCAATGCCCTCGTCGGAGGGGAACCCCATCTTGGCGAGGTAGTCTTGGAATCGGGGCTCGGAACGTGCACCATCGAACCACGGGTGGACCTTGAGGAGGCGAAGCCCAGGATCGCGGGTCTGATAGGATTTCTCGAGCCACGTTAGCCCTTCCTCGAGGTGGCCGAGGGCGATATGGGCACCGGCGGCCATGAACGCGTGCCCGAGGCCGGAGCTCTTCGCTTCGAGGCCTTTCAGGTTCTCCTCAGCGGTCGTCATCTCCCCCATTCCCGCGTAGGTCACGATTCGGCACGCGTGGATCTCCGTCCTGAGGCGGTCCGTCGGGGCGAGCTTGGCCTCGGCCTGGCGGAACGCCTCCAGTGCCTGTTCGTAGCGGCCGAGGAGGGTGTACACGATGCCCAGCGTCACGCGGGGGTGGACCCCCTCCGGGTCGAGGTCGAGGGTGCGGATGAGCTGAGCCACCGCCTCCTCGTACTGCCGGGCGAGGAGGAGGGCCTGACCATAGGCATGGTTCGCGACCGGCGAGTCGGGCTCCATGACCAGGACCTTGTGGAGGGTCTCCAGGGCCTCGTCGAACCGGCCGAGGTACAGGAGGTGCTCGGCGTACATCCTCCGCACGGTGCTGCTGTTGGGATCGAGGTCGAGCGCCTTCGCGAGCTCCGCCTCCGCCTCCGCCCACTTCCCCGCGGTCTGGAGGACGGAGGCCAGGGAGAGGTGCCCCTGGACGAAGTCGGCGGCGAGGGCTTGGGCCCGTCGGTGTTGGTCGAGGGCCTCGCTGAACTGACCGGATGCCCACAGGATTCCCGACATCGCCATGTTGATGATCGGGGAGAGGGGATCGAGGGCGAGGGCGCGCTTCATCTCGGCCAGCGCCTCCGATGTGCGGCCCATGTCGCTCAACAGGTTCGCGTACCAGTGGCGGGCGGTGGCGTAGTTCGGGTTCCGCTCGATGGCGCGCTTGAACCGGGCGGCGGCCTTGTCCACGTTGTGCTCGAACAGCCACTCGATCAAGGCGAGGGAGGTATGGGCCTCGGCGAGGTTCTCGTCCAGTTCGAGCGCCTTCTGGGCGGCCTCCTTGGCCTTGGGGATCGCCTCGTGGAGGGGGAGGTGCCCCTGGCTGGCGAGCACGCTGTAGGAGTCGGCCAGGCCCGCGTAGGCGAGAGCGTAGTGAGGATCGGCAGCGATGACGTCGCGGAAGATCTCGATCGCTCGCTTGAGCCCGCTCTCCGACCTCTGGTTCCAGAAGTGGCGCCCCTTCAGGTACAGCATGTAGATGTCCACATCCGGTGCGGCTCTCTGTTGGAGGCGGCGCTCCTCGCCAGCGACGAGTGTCACCTCTAGGGCTTCGGCTACCTTGCGGGCGATCTCGCTCTGGATCGCGAGCACGTCCTCGAGCTGGCGATCGTAGGCCTCGGACCACAGGTGTTCCTCGCTCTGGGTATCCACGAGTTGGAGGTTGATCCGCACGCGGTGGTCCACCTTGCGCACGCTGCCCTCGAGGACCGTTGCCACCCGCAGCTCCTGCCCGATCTCCGCCACCGACTTCTGGGTCCCCTTGTACTTCATGACCGAGGTCTGGGCGATCACGCGCAGGCCGCGGATCCGGGAGAGGGTGAAGATGAGTTCCTCTGTCATCCCATCGGCGAAGAAGGCGTCGGCCGGGTCGGGGCTGATGTTCGTCAGTGGGAGGACGGCGATGCGCGTCCGGTCCACCGGGCGAGGTTCCTCCGGCCGCACCTCCGACCACGGGAATGCCACGCAGTACACCTCGGTCGGCATGCGGACGTTCTTCAACGCCTGCTTCCCCATGCTGGCGAGGGGGAGGCTGATCTTGTTCCACACGTGGTCGTACACCTGGGCGGAGATACAAACCCCCTCTGGTTCGGCGAGCGGGGCGATCCGCGACGCCACGTTGACCCCGTCCCCGAACAGGTCGCACTGGCGATGGACGACGTCGCCGACGTGAACTCCGATCCGGATCCGGATCCGGCGCTCGGGGGGCTGGGAGGCATTCCGCGCGTGGAGGGCTTCCTGGATCGCGATCGCGCATTGCGTTGCCTCAAGCGCGCTTGCGAACTCGACGAGGAACCCATCCCCCATCGCCTTGACCACCCGCCCCCCATGGGAGGCGAACAGGGGACGGAGGAGCGAGTCGTGCTCCTCGAGGAGCTTGAGGGAGAGATCCTCGTTCGTCTGCCCAAGGAGGGTATAGCCGACGATGTCGGTGATCAGGATCGCGCTCAGCCGGCGTTCCTCCCCAGGCACGGTCGCTTCCCTCCTCCATCCGTTCGCATTATACCGAGCCCCCCGATTCGCCCGCGCAGCGGGGCGGCAGTGGCCGCCCCGGTTTGGGGGGGTCACCATGGGGGTCTACCATCGGATTT
>DSBZ01000016.1 GCA_011057175.1 Candidatus Acetothermia bacterium | reverse complement strand
GGGCGATCCTCCGCGCCGTCTCCCCCCGCCAGGGGGGGTCGGTGGCTGAGGCGTTGTACCAAGGGCGGATCCTGCGCGCGGCCCCGCACATCGTGGCCCTTGGCGGGGGGACCGGCCTCTCGACTCTCCTCCGCGGGATCAAATCCTACACGGCCAACCTCACCGCAGTGGTGACGGTGATGGACAGCGGGGGGAGCTCGGGTCGGCTGCGCATGGGGCTCGATGTCCTCCCCCCCGGTGACGTGAGGAATTGCCTTCTCGCGCTCGCCGCCGACGAGGCGCGGATGGCCCGGTTCATGCAGTATCGCTTCCGCTCGGGCGAGGGGCTGATCGGGCATTCGTTGGGGAACATCCTCCTCGCGGGGATGGAGCAGGCCGTGGGGGGGTTCGACCGTGCCGTGGAGGAGGCGAGCCACTTCCTGTCCGTGCGCGGGAAGGTGGTCCCGACCACCCTCGATCGCACCGACCTCGTCGCTGAGCTGGCCGACGGCCGGCGGGTGGTCGGAGAGGCGGAGATCGCGGCGACCCCTGTTCCGATCCGTCGCCTCGGTCTGACCCAGCCCGCTCGGGCCTACCCGGTGGCTGTGGAGGCGATTTCGCGCGCTGACCTGATCCTCCTGGGCCCCGGGAGCCTGTACACGAGCATCATCTCGAACCTCCTCGTGGCCGGGATCGCAGATGCGATCGTCCAGTCTCCGGCCGAGAAGATCATCATCATGAACCTGATGACCGAGCCCGGGGAGACCGGTGGGTTCACGGCTAGCGATCATCTAAAGGCGCTCTCCGAACACGTGAACCTGCGGCGGTTCCACACTGTGGTGGTGAACACCGCACTTCCCCCAGCGGAGATCCTCGCTCGGTACCGGGACGAGGGGAGCGAGCCGGTGGTGGATGATCTGCGGGGGGTGAAGGCGTTCGGGATGCGTGTGGTCCGCGCTCCCCTTCTCGAGATCGTGGAGATCGAGGGGAAGCGGACGGTGAAACATGACCCCCAGAAGCTGGCGCGGGTCTTGGCCCGGGAGGCGCGCGTCCTCCGTCGCTCGTGGACCCGCTGGTTCAGCGGCTAGGCCCCTGAAGAGAAGGGGGCGACGGGTTCCCGTCGCCCCCGCATTCTCCCCCGTCCGGCGCCCTAAGGGGCAATCGTCAGGTTGACGTTGACCACCTGGGAGATCGGCCCCGCCGTGCCCCGCACGCGGAGCGGATAGGTCCCAGCGGCAGCACCCGTGCCGGAGGCGATCCTGAGGGTCGCCGTGTCCGCCGGGGCCGGGTTGGGGTCGAACGTCGCCGTCACCCCGGTGGGAGCCCCCTCCACTTCGAGCTGGACGGGATCAGCGAACCCACCCAAGCGATTGAGGGCGATGGTGACGGTTGCCGACTCCCCCCGTTTGACCTCGACCGCAGTGGGGGTGGCGTTCAGGCTGAACCCGGGGCTGGCCTCCACGGTGAGCCTCACCTGCGCTGTCTTGTCCAGCCCATCGCCCTTCCCGCGGATGGTGAGGGTGGAGGTCCCCGCTGCAGCGGTGGGAGCGACGTTGAGGGTGAGGGTGCTCGTCGCCCCGGTGGCCGAGGCGGGGCTGAACGCCCCCGTCACCCCGGCGGGAGCCCCCTCAAGCGTCAACGCAACGGCCCCGGTGAAGGTGGCGTTGCGGGTGATGTTCACCGTAACGGTGCCGCTTGCCCCCTGCTTCACGGTGAGCGCGGATGGGGTCGTGGCGAGGGAGAAGTCGGGCTTCACCTGGACGTTGACCTCCAGTGTGGCCTCCTTCTTCGTCTTACCGCTCGTGGCCACGACCTTGAGCGTGTACTTCTGAACGGCTACCGCCTCGCCCACGGTGAGGGCGAGGGTCGTCTCCGTGCCCGTGGTGGTGGTCTTCACGGGGTCGAACTTGGCAGTCATCCCCGTGGGGACCCCGGTGATCGAGAACTCGATCTCGCCCTTGAAGTCGCCCGTGCGGGTGAGCGTGATCTTCTGGGTTCCCGACCGGCCTTGCGGGATGGACATCGCCGTCAGGGTCGTGGGAAGATCGAAGCTGCCGCGCGAACACCCCGCCAACAAGCCCAGCACCACCACGATCCCCGTGAACGCTGTCCACTGTCTGATGCGCTTTGTGCTCATAGTCCTCCTTCCCCTCGCCGGCACGTCTCGGAGCTCATGCCCAGTGCCGGCCCGAAAGGGATTCTCCTCCTTCGTCGCCTCCTGCCTGGGGGGGACTGGCGCGAGTATAGTGAGATTCGCCTTGGGGGCAACAACGAGGGGGGGGAGTCCCCAGCCTCATGCGGCGGTGAGTCGCTCCCGCAGGTACACCACGAGCTCCCTGATCGGCACCCGCTCCTGGACCGTGGTGTCGCGGTCGCGGACGGTGACCGTCCCATCCTCCTGGGTCTGTCCATCCACCGTGATGCAGAACGGGGTCCCGGACTCGTCCTGACGCCGGTAGCGGCGGCCAATGGAGCCCTTGTCGTCGTAGTCGACGTTCCAGGTGCGCTTCAACTCGCGATAGATGGCGAGGGAGGTCTCGGGCATCCCGTCCCGGCGGATGAGGGGGAACACCGCGGCCTTGACCGGAGCGAGGCGGGGGTGAAGCTTCAGTACCACCCGTGGCTGGGGGACGCCGTTCTCATCGGGGATCGCATCCTCGGCGTACGCCTCGCAGATGAAGGCGAGGACGGACCGATCCACCCCCGCCGATGGCTCGATGACGTGGGGGATGAACCGTTCCCTCGTCTCCTCATCGAAGTAGGAGAGGTCCTTGCCGCTCCCGGGGTGGCGGGGCTTCCCATCGGATTCCGTCTCCACCACCAGCTCCTCCCCGCGGCGGACGAGCTTCCCCTCCATGTGGGAACGGAGGTCGAAGTCGCCGCGGTGAGCGATCCCCTCCAGCTCCCCGAACTCGCCCTCGGGAAGGAACGGGAACGCGTACTCCACGTCCGCCGTCCCGCAGCTGTAGTGGCTCAGCTCTTCCGGGCTGTGCTCGCGGAGGCGGAGCCGCTCCTCGGACAGCCCCAGGGACACGTACCACCGGAATCGCCGGTCGCGCCAGTACTCGTACCAGAGGCGGGATTCCGCGGGGCGGCAGAAGAACTCGATCTCCATCTGCTCGAACTCCCGCGACCGGTAGGTGAAGTAGCGGGGGGTGATCTCATTGCGGAACGATCTGCCGATCTGAGCGATCCCGAACGGGAGCTTGACCCGAGAGGTAGCGAGCACGTTCCGGAAGTTGGTGAACATCCCCTGGGCCGTCTCCGGACGGAGGTAGGCCTCGCTCTCCGGGTCGACGAGGGCCCCGATGTAGGTCTTGAACATGAGGTTGAACTCGCGGGGCTCGGTGAGGTCACAGGTCGCGTGTTCCCCAGGCCGCTTCGAGGGCTTCAGGGGGCACTGGCTTGCGGTGAGCTGGTCAGCGCGGAACCGGGCCTTGCAGTGCCGGCAATCGACGAGCAGGTCCTGGAAGAGGTCGTAGTGACCACTGGCCTTCCACACCTGGGGGTGCATGACGATCGAGGTCTCGATCCCGACCATGGCGTAGGGGGAGGGCATGCCGGGAGGGGGGGTCGTGTCGTCGTGGCGCAGGACCATATCCTCCCACCACGCCTCGCGCACATTGCGCTTGAGCTCCACTCCCAGCGGACCGTAGTCCCAGAACCCGCCGATCCCGCCATAGATCTCGCTTGACGGGAAGATGAACCCCCGCCGTTTGCACAGCGAGACGATCTTCTCCATGAGTTCGTTCTTCTCGGGCATGTTGTCCCTTCTCTCCCCTGCGTCGGCCGTGGGGATGGGAGCTAGGCTACCGAACCGGATCGAACGGGGCAAGCCGGCGCGTGACGGCGGCGAGTGCGCGCAGCCGGCGGGCAACCCCTTCGGTCAGCCGAGCGCCGCGGTATCGCCAGCTCCAGTTGTCGGAGGGGGAGGCGGGGCGATTCATGCGGGCCGAGCTGTCCAGACCCAGTACGTCCTGAAGGGGGATCATTGCCAACTGGGCGGTGCTGTCGAGGGCGAGGTGAATGAGCGCCCACGGGGCGTCCTCATCCCGATCGAGGGAGATCCCGTGGTGGGCAAGGTAGGCGCGGGCCCGCTCCCTCTCCGCTGGGGGTGCGGCCCGAAACCAGCCCAGGGTCGTGTCGTTGTCGTGGGTTCCCGTGTACACCACGACCCGCCCATGCTCGGGGTAGTTATGGGGAAGATGGGGATTGTCGTCCCCCTCCGCGAACGCGAACTGGAGGACCCGCATCCCCGGGAGCTCAAACCGGTCGCGGAGGGCCTCCACCTCGGGCGTGATCACCCCGAGATCCTCGGCGAGGATCGGGGCATCTCCGAGCGCGGACTGAAGGGCGAGAAGGACCTTCTCCCCCGGGGCCTTGACCCACGTCCCGTGGACGGCCGTCGGCTCGGTAGCGGCGATCTCCCAGTACGCCTCGAAGCCCCGGAAGTGGTCGATCCGGACGAGATCGAAGCTGCGCAGGGCATGGCGGACGCGGGCGATCCACCACCGGAACCCATCCCTCTCCAACACGTTCCATCGGTAGAGGGGGTTCCCCCACCTCTGGCCGGTGGCGCTGAAGTAGTCCGGGGGGACCCCCGCGACCACGGTGGGGTTCCCCCGCTCATCGAGGTGGAAGAACTCGGGATGGGCCCAGACATCGGCTGAGTCGTGGGCGACGAAGATCGGCATGTCGCCGATGATCCGGATCCCCTGTTCGTGAGCGTGATCACGGAGACGGGTCCATGCCCGGTGGAAACACCACTGGGTCCAGTTGTGGAATCCGATCTCCTCGGCGAGCGCCCGCCGCGCCGCGGCGAGGGACCGGGATCTGCGCAGCGCGAGGTCCGTTGGCCAGGCGATCCAGGGCTCCCCGCGGAGATGGGCCTTGACGGCCATGAACAAGGCGTAGTCGGCGAGCCAGTCCTTCTCGGAGCGGACGAATCGACCGAGGTCCCGCTTCTCGTGCCGGGATCCGTCGCGGAGGAACCCGGCGTAGGCGCGGTGCAGGAGGGGCCACCGGGTCCTGTAGATCCACCCGAAATCGACCCAATCCAGGGAGGAAGTAGGCATCGGCTCTCCCCGAAGCCAACCGCAGGAGACGAGCTCGTCGGGGTCGAGGAGGTACGGGTTCCCGGCGAACGCGGAGAAGGATTGGTACGGGGAGTCACCGTAACCGGTGGGCCCGAGGGGGAGGACCTGCCACCAGCGGGCCCCGGCCGCTGCCAACCAGTCGAGGAAGGAGCGGGCCTCGTTGCCGAGGGTCCCGATCCCCCACTGGCCGGGGAGGGACGTGGGATGGAGGACGATCCCGAACGAGCGACGGAGTTCCATCGCGGGGAAGCTTAGCACGCATCGGGCCAGTGGTCAGGGGCCCTTGAGGAGTCCTCGCCACCGGTGCCCCTGTCGTGCGCGGCGGGCAGAGGTAGAATGCGGCCATGGCGGAGGTCCATGTGATTCTCAACCCGGCGGCGGACCGGGGCCGCGCTGGACAACGGCAGGAGGAACTGCGCAGCGTCCTCAACACCACTGACCTCGCCCCGGAGATCGTTTTCACCGAACGGCCCGGGCACGCAGTCGAGCTCGCGCGGGACGCCCTACGCGCCGGAGCGAAGGTCGTCGCCGCCGCGGGCGGGGACGGGACGATCCACGAGGTGGCCCAAGCGTTGGTGGGCACGGACGCTGCCCTCGGCGTCCTGCCGATGGGCTCGGGGAACGACTACATCCGCGCCCTCGGGATCCCGAAGGACCTCGCGGGCGCCACCGCGATCCTGGCCCGGGGAAGGGCCCGGGCGGTGGACGTGGCCGACGTCAGCGGCCAGTTCGCGCTGAACTCGTTCGGGATGGGCGTCGAGGGCCAGATCGCCGCCGACTACCGGCGGATGCGGTTCCTCAAAGGGGAGCTTGGGTACCTCTGGGCGACGATCCTCGAAGTGGTCCGGTTCCGCGCGTTTCGGGCCGAGGTCGCGGGTGACGGATGGACGTTCGCGGGGAAGCTACTCTCGGTATCGGTGATGAACGGGCCCTGCGCGGGGGGGGGCTACCTCCTCGCTCCCCAGGCCCGCCTGGACGACGGGGCCCTCGACGTGGGCCTGATCGGGAACTACCCCCGGTTGGTGAGGTTCGCCGTCCTCCCCAAGACCCGCGACGGGACCTACCTCAACCTGGCCCGGGCCCACGCGAAGAAGGCCGGCCGCGTCACGATCCGCAGCGATCGCCCCCTCACGGTCCACATGGATGGGGAGCTCCTCCCCGAGCCGGTCGAAGAGATCGAGCTCGCCGTGCGGGCCGGCGCTCTCCAGGTGGTTGCCTGACCCACCGCGCTTGACAGAAGCTCGGGGGGGACTACGATCCCTCAATCGTGCATGGTTGTGCAAGATGACAAGAAGCGCCATTCAGACGGGAACAAGGGAGCTCGCGGCGATCGGGAAGGCCCTCGCCCACCCGGCGCGGGTGGAGCTCCTGCGGCTTCTTGCGGACGGCGAGCGGTGCGGGTGCGAGTTCGTCCCCGTCCTGGGCCTTGACCCATCGGTCATCTCCCGGCACCTGGCGGCCCTGGCGCGGGCGGGGCTCATCGTGTCCCGGCGCGACGGGGTGAGGATCCTGTGGCGGCTGGCCCGGCCTGACCTGCCCCGCCTCCTGTCCTGCTTGACCAACCTGCGGTGCGAGAAGGAGCCCCGATGAAGCGCGAACTGCGTCTGTCCCTGTTCCTTGCGGGGACGTTCCTCGCCGCGTACCTCGTCCCGTGGTCGGCTCCGGCCGTCCAGAAGGCCCTCGCGGAGGCGTTCCTCCTCCTCCAGGACTACGCGCGGGAGCACGTCCTCACCTGCCTCATCCCCGCCCTGTTCATCGCGGGGGGGATCTCGGTCTTCGTCTCCCAGGCGTCCGTCATCCGCTACCTCGGCTACGGGGCGAGGAAGGTCCTCGCCTACGGGGTGGCTTCGATGTCGGGGACCGTGCTCGCCGTGTGCTCGTGCACGGTGTTGCCCCTGTTCGCGGGGCTCTACACCCGGGGCGCGGGGCTCGGACCGGCGACGGCGTTCCTCTACTCCAGCCCGGCGATCAACGTCCTGGCGATCGTCCTCACTGCACGGGTGCTGGGGCCGTCCCTCGCGCTGGCGCGGGCGATCGGGGCAGTCC
>DSBZ01000152.1 GCA_011057175.1 Candidatus Acetothermia bacterium | reverse complement strand
TCTCCCATGAGGCTCCACGTCGGATCCTCGTGGTGGGGGGCGGAGACGGGGGGGCGTTACGGCAAGTCCTCGCCCACCCCTCGGTCGAGGAGGCGATCCTCGTCGAGATCGATCCTGGGGTGATTGAGGCTGCGCGACGTCACCTCGGAGCGGTCCATCGCGGAGCGTTCGACGATCCACGGGTTCGCGTCGTGGCCGCTCCCGCGGAGCGGTTCGTCCTCGAGCATCGCGCGGCGTTCGATGCGATCATCGTCGACTCCACGGATCCGGTGGGGCCTGGAGCGGCGTTGTTCGCCCCGCGCTTCCTCGCCGCGTGCCGGGAGGCCCTGCGGGGGGGAGGGGTGGCCGCGTTTCAGGCGGGTTCACCGTTCTACGCCCCGGAGGAGCTGATCGCCCTCGTCGCCGCGCTGCGCCCTCTGTTCTCGTATTGCGCTCCCTATCTTGGATTCGTCCCCCTGTACCCATCCGGGTTGTGGGCCTACGTGCTGGCAGGTGACCGCTCTCTAGATCTGGAAGCTGTTGTGATCGAGGAACGATTTCGCGGGCGCGGGATCGCCACGAGCTACTACTCGCCGCGGCTCCACCGTGCGGCGTTCGCGCTCCCTCGCTTTGTGGAGGAGCTCGTCGCGGAGGGGGGACGATGATCGGTCCGCTGCGGTTCCTCGGTCTAGGTACGCCGTTTGCCGAGGCGGAGGTGGCGATCCTCGGCGTTCCCCTGGAACGGACCGTGTCCTACCGTGGCGGCCCGGCCCAGGCGCCGACAGCGATCCGGGCTGCCTCGGACTCGATCGAGCTCTACTCCCGGATCTTCGCTTGCGACCTCGGGGAGATCGGGGTCTGTGACCTAGGGGATGTCGATCCTCATGCATCGCTCGGGGAGATGCTCTCCACCACGGAGTCCGCGGTGGGGCGGGTCCTCGTGGCAGGCAAGGGGGCGGTCGTCCTCGGGGGGGAACACACGGTGGCCCTGCCGTCGGTTCGCGCCGCCGCGGCTCGGGGTCCGATCCAAGTGGTGGCCCTCGATGCCCACACCGACCTCCGGGACGCGTATGGGGGGGATGAGGTGGCCCATGCCACCGTCCTCCGCCGGGTGAGCGAGATCGCCTCCCGGCTCGTGATCGTGGGGGCCCGCTCCTTCTTCGGGGGGGAGGTCGGGGAGCCGTTCTTCGCCGCCCCTGACGAGATCGCGGGCCGGCTTGATCCGAAGGTTCCGGTGTGGTTGACCGTCGATCTCGATGCGCTTGACCCGGCGCTGTGCCCGGGGGTGACGAACCCCGAGCCAGGTGGGCTCACCTATCACGATGTGATCGGAATCTACCGGACGCTATCCGAGTTTGGGGTGGTGGGGATGGACCTCGTGGAGCTCGCCCCTCCGTTCGATCCGTCCGGGGTGTCGGCGATCACCGCTGCCAAGCTCGTATTGGAAGGGATCGCCGCGTTTTGGGGCCGGAGGGGGACGGCGCGCCCTCCGCGCGCGGCCGGCAACGGGACCGTCCCCTGACCGGGGCGTTCGGTTGCCCGATCAGTCGGAGGGGAGCGACGGGCGGGAGAGGGACTCCTGGACCTCGGCGGCGGTGGGGAAGGAAAGGGGCCCTTCCCGCCGCGTAGCGGCAAGGGTAGCCGCTGCATTTGCGAACCCAACCGCCTCGTAGGGCCCGCGTCCAGCGGCGAGGCGGACGGCGAGCGCTGCGCTGAACGCGGCCTGCGCCTTGGGGGAGGGAACTACTGGCTCCTGAACCGGGAACCGGGTCGTACCTGCCCTCTCCACGAGGTACGCCCCTTCCCCGCTCGCGATGGTCACCACGTGGCGGACTCCCCGGTCGAGGAAGGGCTGGCCGAGGCGCGCGGCCTCCTCCGCCCCGATGGGGGCGGTTCCCGTGCCGTGGTGGCCGATGATGAAGTCCACCCGCTCCCAGGGGAGGGGGGGAACATTCGCGAGCGGCATAGGATGGAGGACCACGAGCGGCCGAGTCGGGGGGAAGCCGAGGAGGAGGGCCGCCACGGCCGGCGACGGCAGGGCCTGGTCAAGGAGGAGGACGTCCGCCTCCCGGATCTGGGGAAGAGAGGCGGCCACGTATCCCTCGTCCACTTCCCCGTTCGCCCCGGCGGCGTGGGCAGCGAGGAACTGCCGGTTGGGAGCGGAGAGGACGAGCGATGCCCCGGTGGGGAGGCGGGCCACGCGCTCGACAGGGGCGATGTCGACCCCCGCTCCGTGGAGGGCCGTGAGGATCTCGTCCCCGAACGGATCCCCCCCGACCCGTCCGTAGAGGCGCACCGCCGCCCCGAGGCGGACCGCGGCGATCGCCTGCAGCGCGCCTGTCCCCGTGGGCTCACGCGTAAGGCCGCGGCTGGGCACGGTCTCTCCAGGGCGGGGGAGGCGATCCACCTTGGCGATGAGGCCCACGGCGATCGTCCCGAGGACGGCGACCCTCATAGCGTGACCGCCTCGTGCCACCCGGCGACGCGGGCCGGACAGCCCAGGGATGCGAGTCGCCCCGCAAGGGACGCGAATGCGGGGGGCTCCCCATGGACGAGGAGCACCGCGCCGGGATCGGCGTGGAGCACCCAATCTGTGAGGATGGGGAGGTCGGCGTGGGCGGACAGCCCCTCGATCTTGTGGATCCCGGCTCGTACCGGGACGATCGACCCCAGCACCTCGACCCGCGGCGCCCCGTCGGCAATCGTCCTTCCGAGGGTCCCGATGGCTTGGTAGCCCACGAACACGATCGCCGACTCCGGGCGGGGGAGGTTATCGCGGAGGTGATAGAGGACGCGGCCGCCGGTGCACATCCCCGACCCAGCGATGATGATCGCCCCCGATTCCGCGGAGATCCGCTTCGAGGCAGCGCGGGTCAGCGTGTACTCGAGGAGCTCGAAGTCGAACGGATCCCCCTTCTTCCCGAACAGGCGGCGGGCGGGGGTGGGGAACCGCTCCGCGTGGCGCTCGAAGATCCGCGTGGCCTGGGTGGCGAGGGGGGAGTCGAGGTAGATCGGGCACGCCGGGATCCGGTGCTCGCGCCACATCCAGAACAGGAGGTACAGGACCTCCTGGGTCCGCTCGAGGGCGAACGAGGGGATGACGACGTTCCCGCCGCCAGCGAGGGTATCCACGATCACGTCGCGGAGCTCGTTCACCGACTGCTCGAGGGGAGGGTGTTCCCGATCGCCGTACGTCGACTCGAGCACCACGACATCGGCCTTGGGCGGGTAGGCAGGGTCCTCGACGAGGGGTTTGCCCCGGTTGCCAAGGTCCCCCGAGAACACGATCGTCTTCCCTTCAGCCTCGATCTCCACGAACGCTGCCCCCAGGATGTGGCCCGCGTCGTGGAACCGGAGATGCACCCCCTCGCTCAGGATCAGCTCCTGGCCGTACTCAAGCTGGGTCTCGAACAAGTCGAGGGCGGCCAAGGCGTCGGAGGCGGTGTAGAGGGCGGCTTCCCCCTCCTCCTCCTGGATCCGAGCGGCATCCATGAGCATCACGTGGGCGATGTCCCGAGTGGGGAGGGTGCAGATCCCCCGGCCGCGGAAGCCCTCCCGGAACAGACGGGGAACGAGGCCGAGGTGGTCGAGGTGGGCATGAGTGAGGACGAGCCAATCGACCTTCTTCGGGTCGAACGGGAACGGGACGAGGTTCCGAGCCTCCAGTTCGGGTGGCCCCTGGAACATCCCGCAGTCGACGACGATCCGCTGTCCGCCTGCTTCGAGGTGGAAACAGGAGCCCGTGACCGTGCCCGCCGCGCCGGCGAAGGTGAGGTTCATCCGCAGGCCAGGCCCAGGGCGCGGGCCGTCGCCGCGCAGTGGGGACAGGGGGCCCCCGCGAGGTGGGCCGCAAACTCGTCCCGGAACCCGGAGAGGGCAGTACGCACGGGAAGCATCACCGACTGCCCGAGGGGGCACAGGGAAGCAGCCCGCATCGCGTCCACGACCTGGACCATCTGCGCGAGCGTCGCCTCGTCCGCCCTGCCCGTTTGGAGCGAGGAGATGAGGCGGACGAGGACCTCGGTTCCACTACGGCAGGGGGTGCACTGCCCGCACGACTCGTGGCAGAAGAAGCGCAGCACGCTCCCCAGCATGTCCACGATGCACGCCGACTCGTCCATCACCAGCACGGCCCCCGACCCGAGGGCCGCTGCGCGCTCGGCCAGGGAGTCGAAGTCAAGCCGGGCGTCGAGCTCGCGCGGGGGGAGGAACGCACCCGCTGCCCCGCCGACGAGGACGCCCTTCAGCGACCGGCCGGGGGGGAGCCCTCCTCCCAGCTCGTAGATGAGGGTGCGCAGCGGGGTCCCCATCTCCACCTCGACCAAGCCGGGGTAGCGGACGTGGCCGAGGATCGTGTACACCTTCGTCCCAGGGCAGGTCGGGGTGCCGAGGGTGCGGTACCATGCCGCTCCGCGGCGGAGGATCACCGGGACGTTGGCCAGCGTCTCCACGTTGTTGACCACGGTTGGCTTCCCCCACAGCCCGTGGGTCACGGGGTAGGGGGGGCGGATCCGCGGCCAACCGCGCTTCCCCTCCAAGCTCTCCAGGAGGGAGGTCTCCTCCCCGCACACGTAGGCGCCGGCCCCGGGGCGAACCTCGACCCGGAACGAGGTGTCCGTGTCGAACACCCGCTCCCCGAGGAGGCCCAAGGCTTCCGCGTCAGCGATCGCCCGCTCGATGCGGGCGATGGAGAGCTTGTACTCCCCCCGGATATAGATGATGCCGACGCGGGCCCCCACCGCGTAACCGGCGATGGCCATCCCCTCGAGGAGCTTGTGCGGGTCCCCCTCCAAGATCAAGCGATCCTTGAACGTGCCCGGCTCTCCCTCGTCAGCGTTGCACACCACGTACCGTTCCGGTTCGGAGGCGGTGCGGACCGCAGACCATTTGATTCCGGTGGGGAACCCCGCTCCACCGCGGCCGCGCAGCCCCGCGTTCCTCACCTCCTCGATCACGTCCTCGGGCTTCATCTCCGTCACCGCCCGGCCGAGGGCCTCGTACCCGCCGGTGGCGATGTACTCCTCGATCCGCTCCGGGTCGATGACCCCGCAGTTGGCAAGGACGACCCGCGTCTGGCGGCCGAGGACCTCCGCCGGACGCGCCACGGGGGCCGTTGTGGGCAGGCGCAACCGGGCCACGGGACGGCCCTTGAGGAGGTGCTCCTCCGCGATCTGGCGCGCGTCGCCAGGCGTGACCCCGGCGTAGTACACCCCATCCGGCTGGACGGCGACCACAATCCCGTGTCCGGAGATCCCGAGCGAGCCCGTCTCCACGACCTGGACCTCGCCCTCGAGGTTGAACTGGGACAGCGCCTCGCGCAGGGCAGCGAGGACCGCGTCCACCCCAGCGAGGCGGGCCTCGTCGTCCACTCCCACCAGGACATGGGTCCGCGCGAGCCTCATCGTGCCTCCCGGTAACGAGCGAGCGCCTCCCGCACCCGCTCTGGGGTGAGGTTCCCCACGACCTCGTCGTCGATCATCATCACCGGAGCGACCCCGCACGCCCCGAGGCAGCTCGTCAGCTCGAGCGTGAACCGTCCGTCTGCGGTCGTCTCCCCGACGTCCACCCCGAGGCTCCGCCGCAGCTCATCGAGGGCCGACCACGCCCCAGCGAGGTGGCAATTGGGGGACGCGCACAGCCGGATGATGTGCCGGCCGCGGGGGGCGAGGCTGAACATGGAGTAGAACGTGGCGGCGTCGCGGACGGCCGATAGGGGGATCCCGACGTGGGACGCAGCGAGGGCGAGGTCGGCGCCGGTCAGATGGTTCCCCTCGTTCGCCGTCTGGAGGTCGTGGAGGAGGGAGAGGAGGGCCTCCGGCGAGCGCGGGTGGCGGGCGGCGATCGCCTCCTTCGTGATCTCCTTCTTCATCGCGGCTCCTTGCGCACTGCATCGAACGGGCACGCGTCGAAGCACGCCCCGCACCGGATGCACAGCCCGTCGACGATCCGGTAGGGGGGAGTGCCGGCCGTGCCCTGGGCGGCCCCGGTGGGGCAGGCCCGGCGGCAGGCGTCGCAGCCCCGGCACGCCTCGGGATCGATCGCGTACCGCACGAGGTCGGGGCACACGCCGGCCGGACAGGAGCGATCGCGGATGTGGGCTTCGTACTCCTCGGAAAAGTACCGCAACGTGGACAGGACGGGGTTGGGTGCCGTCTGCCCCAGCCCGCAGAGGGACGCCTTCTTCATCATCTCCCCGATCTCCTGGAGGCGCTCGAGGTCCTCTTCCCTCCCTTCCCCGGCGACGATGCGGTCGAGGATCGCGAGCATCATCTGCGTTCCGACCCGACAGGGTACGCACTTCCCGCATGACTCGTCGGCGGTGAACTGGAGGAAGAACCGCGCCATGTTCACCATGCACGTGGCGTCGTCGAGGATGATCACCCCGCCTGACCCCATGATCGCCCCGTGCTGGGACAGCGAATCGTAATCCACCGGGACGTCGAGGAGGGAGGAGGGGAGACATCCTCCGGACGGGCCACCGATCTGGACCGCTTTGAGCTCCCGCCCCACGGGAACCCCGCCGCCGATATCGAACACGAGCTCGCGGAGGGTGATCCCCATCGGCACCTCAACGAGGCCCGTGTTCCGTACCTTGCCGGCGAGGGCGAACACCTTCGTCCCCTTGCTCCTCTCCGTCCCCACGGCGGCGAACGCCTCCGGCCCGTCGAGGAGGATGTGGCGGACGTTGGCATAGGTTTCCACGTTGTTGATAAGGGTCGGTTTCCCCCACAGGCCGCTCGTCGCCGGGTAGGGGGGGCGGGGCCGGGGCTCGCCCCGCCGTCCCTCGATCGAGGCGATGAGCGCCGTCTCCTCCCCGCACACGAACGCGCCCGCCCCCATGCGGAGCTCGATGTCGAACGAGAAGTCGGTCTCGAAGATCCTCGGTCCGAGGACCCCCAGCTTGCGGGCTTGGGCGAGCGCCACCTCGAGGCGCTGGATGGCGAGGGGGTACTCAGCGCGGATGTAGAAATAGCCCCGGCTCGCCCCCACCGCGTACGCGGCGATGGCCATCCCCTCCAGGATCGAGTGGGGATCGCCCTCGAGGATCGCCCGGTCCATGAATGCGCCGGGGTCGCCCTCATCGGCGTTGCAGATCACGTACTTGGGGTCACCAGCTGCCGCCCGGACGAGCTCCCACTTCGTCCCCGTCG
>DSBZ01000156.1 GCA_011057175.1 Candidatus Acetothermia bacterium | reverse complement strand
GGGTGGACGAGGATCGCCCACTCCGCCCCGAACGGGCCCCACCGCACCGCGCCGCCGAACCCGAGCCCGCTCGGTCCGTAGCCGGCGCGAACGAGAAGCCACTCCACCCCCAATTCGCCCCCCACGGCGAACGCGGGGTCCCCCCCGAGGTCGAGCAGGTCGCAGGCGAGGGCGAGGGTCAGGGGACCGAGTTCGAGGGGGAGGGCGAGCCCCACCGTGAGCTGGGAAGGCCACGACTCCCCCGCGACCGGCGCTTGAGAGGAGACGGCCTTCCACACCGCCCCGAGCCGGATCGCCCCCCGCCACAGGAACGCGAGGTCGAGCGCCCCGCCCACGCTCGCGACGGGGGCGATCGGGACCAGAACCCGCGCCCGTGCCCCGGCCCCCAGAGGGCCCAGCCGGACCCCGATCCCGAGGAGGGCGCCCGCGGTGCGGAACGAGAGGTCCGGGCCGATTTCCCCTGTATCGAGCGCGATCCCGGCGGCGGCGAGGCCCGGCATGGCCACGGACAGGAGTCCCAATTGGGCAGCCCCGAACTGGTCCCCATAGGCGGAGAGGAGCTGAACCCCCTCCACCCAAGGGAGGGCGGCTGGGTTCACGAACAGCGCGTCGTCGGACGGCAGGGCGACGCCCGCCCCCGCCATCCCCGCGCTGCGGGCACCCGTGCCGAGATCGAACAGGATATCCCCTCCCACGAGCCCCTGGCCGATTCCGTTCAGCCCCACCGCGACGGCGAGCACGGCCACGATCGCCTTCATCGCTGGACCACCACCCGGACGATCGCGGACTGCGCACGGTCCGTGACGAGGACGGCGAGATACAGGCCGCTCGCCACGGTCCGCCCATCGTAGGTGGTGAGGGACCACCGCGCGTCCCCGGACGGAAGGGGGAGGAGCTGGGTGAAAAGGAGCTTCCCGGCCAGGTCGTACACGTGGAGGCTCGCCCAGCGCGTCCCGGAGGGGCAGTGGTAGCGGAACACCGCCTCCCGCGACACGGGGTTGGCGAGGAGGGCGAGGGTGGGTCGCTCCACGGGGGTGGGGCCGGCGATGAGGGCCGCCGCGCGGGAGACGTCCAGCTTCCCCGCCCCCCACATATAGTTGGGGGTGGCCCCGACCTGGCCATCGACCCTCGCTCCGGAGAGGAGGGCGTCTCTGACCTCGGACCACGTGAGGTTCGGTCGCCGGGAGAAGAGGAGCGCCACCGCGCCCGTCACGTGGGGGGCGGCCATGCTCGTCCCGAGGAGCATCGCGTATTCCCCCCCCGGCAGGGTGAGCCATGGGGCGGCCGTCGCGTTTTGGGAGCGGGCGGAGGCGATCCATGCTCCGGGCGCAGCGAGGTCGGGCTTCACCCGCCCGTCGCGGGTCGGCCCGCGGGAGGAGAACGAGGCGAGGGCCCCGATCTCCCCCTCTTCCCTCTGCTCTCCAGCCAGGGAACTCCACTGGGTCTTCGTCACGTACGCGCCGACCGTGATCGCCCGCGCGGCGTTCCCCGGCTCGCTGATCGTGGACCTCGCGTCCCCCTCCCGGAACTGGGCCGAGGAGGGGTTCTCCACCCACCCATCCACCCATCCCCCCCCGAGGATCGGGGTGAGGGTGATCGCCCATGTCGCCCCCGGCGTGACGTCGGTGAGGGCGATGTAGATGTAGCGGGCGAGGTTCCGGGGATCAGGAAGGGAGGTGTTGTCGAGCCACACTCCACCCGATGATGTGGACTTCCGACGCTGCGTTCCGGGGAGGGCGGTCACCGTCTCGCCGCTCGGGGCGCGCACCTCCGTGGAGAAGCTCGCCGTCCCGCTGTGCCAGAGTTGGATCGTGACCGTGCTCTTCTCCACCTCGAGGTGCCAGGTGGCCGTGGTCCGCACGTCGCCCCCGATGTGGATCCGGCGGTCCCCTTCGTTCCCCGCGGCGACGACCACCGCCCGGCCCGGACGGTCGACCAGGGCGTCGATCATTTGCTCGAACAGGGACGTCCCGTCATGGGGCCCGGCGTGTCCGCCCAGGGACAGGTTCACCACTGCCGGCTTCCCCAGCGCTTCCGCGGCCTCGAACACGAACCGCACCCCGTCCAACACGGTGTCCTCGTAGAACGTCGTCTTCACGATGACGAGGTCCGCTCCTGGCGCTGTCCCGCGCATTCTCCCTCCCGCCGCGGAACCGTCCCCGGCGGCGATCCCGGCGACGTGGGTCCCGTGCCCGCTTGTGTCCCGCGTGGGGGGGAATCCGCTTGCGATCGCGATCTCCAGCTCCTGGCGCGAGAAGGCCCGTCCGTAGTAGGTCTCTACGCCCGCAAGGTCGTCTCCCCACCAGTACGGGAACCCCGTGGCGCCCACCCCGGTCTGATCCCACAGCCACAGGATCCGTGACCCCTCCTCGAACCCATCCCCCGTGCGGTCCACCCGGAAGTCGCGGTGGAGGACGTCGATCCCCGTGTCCACCACCCCGATGATCACCCCTTCACCGGTGGTGGCGGGGGTGCTGTACCACAGGGCAGGAGCTCCGATCTCAGGCACGGACCAGTCCACCGCCGGATACACGGGGCGGCTCGCCTGCACGTAGACGACCTGGGGGTGGTCGGCGAGGGGATCGAGATCGGCGAGGTCCACCTCGCCGGTGGCGAGCGTCCCCACCACCTGATGGGGGCGGAACATGGGGATCAGCCACGCTCCCTGGGGATCCTTCGTCAGGAGCAGTACCCGCAGCGGGGCGGAGGGCCCGCCCTCCTCGGGGGAGAGGGTCGCGTCTCCCCCCAGCGCGACGAGCGTGGGGAGGACCTCGGGGGAGAGGAGGTCCACCGGGCCGCCTTCCCCGCGCGTCTGGACGAGGGCCCGCAGCAGGGGATCGAGCTTCTCCGGCCCGGCCGCAGCGGGGAGGGAGAGGAAGGGAAGGATCACCACGAGCAACGCCAGCCGGATCACGGGGGGACATTGTAGCCTTGGGCTACGGATCGGGCCAGGTCCGTTGATCCTGGCGGGGCGTGGGCTAAAATGGTTCCGCTATGGACCGCCGTCCGATTCAGCCGCCCCGCACCCTGCGCAGCATCACCATCCTCGTGATGCTCGTGATGGTCGGGCTTCTCGTGTTCCAGGCGCTGTGGCCGTCCCAGACCCCCAGGGTCGAGCTCACCTACTCGGACCTCGTCGCGGAGATCGAGAGAGAGAACGTGGAGGAGGTGGCGATCCGGGGATCGCGGATCGAAGGCACCCTGAGGACCGGGGAGATCCGGTCCTTCGTCGTTCAGGGGCCTCCCGAGGGATCGCCCCTCTATGTCGACCTGACCCAGGCGATGGAGGAGGCGGGGGTCGTGTACCGCTTCCAGGAGGCGGAGGGAGCATCGTGGATCCTCCCCTTGCTCGCCTACTCGCTCCCCGTGATCCTCGTGGTCGCCTTCTGGATGTACATGATGCGCCGCATGCAAGGGGGGAGCGCGTTCACGTTTGGCCAGTCCCGCGCCAAGCTCGTCACCAGGGAATTCACGAACGTCTCCTTCAAGGATGTGGCGGGGATCGACGAGGTGCTGGACGAGGTCAAGGAGATCGTGGACTACCTCAAGGACCCGGGGCGGTTCGTGCGCTTGGGCGCGAAGATCCCCAAGGGGATCCTCCTCGTGGGCCCGCCGGGGACGGGGAAGACGCTCCTCGCGCGGGCGATCGCCGGCGAGGCCGGGGTCCCGTTCTTCTCCATCTCCGGATCCGACTTCGTGGAGATGTTCGTCGGGGTGGGAGCGGCTCGGGTGCGGGACATGTTCCAGAAGGCCAAAGCGAGCGCCCCGTGCATCGTGTTCATCGACGAGATCGACGCCGTGGGCCGCAAGCGCGGGGCAGGCCTGGGCGGGGGCCATGACGAGCGGGAGCAGACGCTGAACCAGCTCCTCTCGGAGATGGACGGGTTCGAGAGGAACGCGGGCGTGATCGTCCTCGCTGCCACGAACCGTCCCGATGTGTTGGATCTGGCCCTCCTCCGGCCGGGGCGGTTCGACCGCAAGATCGCCGTTCCCACGCCGGACCTGCACGGGCGGGAAGCGATCCTCAAGGTCCACATCCGGGAGAAGAAGCTCGCCACCGATGTGGACCTCGCCCTCCTCGCCCGCCGCACGTCGGGCTTCGTGGGGGCGGACCTCGAGAACCTGTGCAACGAGGCCGCGCTGCTGGCCGCGCGTCGGAACAAGGACCGCATCGGAATCGAGGACTTCGAGGAGGCATTGGATCGCGTCCTCACTGGGCTCGCCCGCAAGGGGATGTACATCAAGGAGGAGGAGCGGCACCGCATCGCGTACCATGAGTCCGGCCACGCCCTCCTGAACAAGCTCCTCCCCCGTCTGGGGCCGGTGCACAAGGTGACGATCATCCCCCGGGGAACGGGGGTGCTGGGGTTCTCGCAGCGGCTCCTCGAGGACAAGTACTGGACGTCGAAGGACGACCTCCTCGACATGCTCACCTGGACGTTCGGAGGGCGAGCGGCGGAGGAGATCGTGTTCGGGGAGCAGAGCACCGGGGCGGCGAACGACCTCCGCGAAGCGACGGAGATCGCGACGAAGATGGTGGTCGAGTACGGGATGTCGGAGGAATTGGGCCCGATCCACCTCGGCAAGGAGCGCACCAACGTTTTCCTCGGGGAGGAGATCGTGCGCAGCGAAGCCCACTCCGAGGAGCTGTCCGCGTTTGTGGACCGGGAGATCCGCAACCTTCTCACCCGGGCCTACGAGCGGGCCAAGGGCCTCCTCCTGCAGTACCGCGCTGCCCTCGATCGGGTGGCGCAGGAGCTCCTGCGGCGGGAGTCCCTCGACGGCACTGAATTGGACGCCGTTCTCTCCGACCTCGCTCTCGAGCCGACGGGATGAGCTCCACCCCGCTTCGGGTCGCCCTCCTCGGGGCAACGGGGTCGATCGGGACCCAGGCCGTCGACGTCGTCCGTTCCCTGCGCCGTGCGGGCCATCCCGTGGAGGTGGTGGCCCTCGCGGCCGGCCGCAGGGTGGACGCCCTTGCCGCGCTGGCCCGCGAGTTTGGCGTGGCGCGGGTCGGCGTCGTCGGCCCGGCCGAGGCGGACAGGCTGCGGGCGATTCTCCCTGTGGAGGTCGTCACGGGACGCGATGGGCTGTGTCATCTGGCGTCCCTTCCCGACGTGGATCTTGTCCTGAACGCGGTCGTCGGTGCGGTGGGCCTCGCCCCGACCCTCGCCGCCCTCGCGGCGGGGAAGACCCTCGCCCTCGCGAACAAGGAGTCGCTCGTGATCGGGGGGGAGCTCGTCGCCGGTGCGTGCCGCCGGGAAGGGCAGATCATCCCCGTGGACTCCGAACACGCCGCCCTGTTCCAGATCCTCTCCGCTCTCGATCCTGGCGAGGCAGAGCGGGTGTGGATCACCGCCTCGGGAGGGGCGTTCCGGGACCGCGATCCGGCGACCCTGGCTACCGTCGCCCCCGCGGAGGCCCTCGCCCACCCGGTGTGGGCGATGGGACCGCGGATCACGATCGACTCCGCGACCCTCGTCAACAAGGCGTTCGAGGTGATCGAGGCCCATCACCTGTTTGCCCTCCCCTGGGACAGGATCGGCGTCCTCATCCATCCCCAGGCGCAAGTCCATGCCCTGGTCGAGCTGTGCGACGGGACGGTCCTCGCCCAGCTTTCCCCGCCCGACATGCGGATCCCGATCCAGGCCGCCCTCACCCACCCCGCGCGCCTGTCCCCAGCTCCGGCTCGCCTCTCCCTACCCGGCCTCGCCCTCGCGTTCGCGCCGTTGCCTGTGGACCAGTATCCCGCTTTCTCGGCCGTCCTGGAGGCGGGGAGACGGGGGGGAACGGCCCCGGCGGTGGCGAACGCCGCCGACGAAGTCCTTGTCGAGGCGTTTCTCTCTGGAAAGATCCCATATCCGGCGATTGCTGACGGGATCGCTGAAGTACTTTCCGCGCACGAAACTGGTCCTGTCCAGGACATCGATTCCGTCTACGCGGCCGACAACTGGGGGCGGGAGATGGCCCGAGCGATTGTGGCGCGGCGAGCCTCCAGCGTATAAAATGGGTGGCCATGATTACCAGCAGGCGTCTAGGGTACGGAGTATGTGTTTTGTACGAGCTTGCGACCCGCAAGGAGGGCTATCACTCAGCGCGTGCTATCGCGGGCGGGTATCGTGTCCCCGAAGCGTTCGTGCGCAAAATCCTTCTCGATCTGCGCCGCGCCGGGCTGGTCACCGCACAGAAGGGGCGCAGCGGCGGTTACCGCCTTGCCCACCCCCCGCAGGCGATCAAGCTCGGCCAGCTCCTCGAGGCCCTCGAACCCGAGGCCCCGACCCTGGTGTACGGCCGCCAGCGCGGCGGCGGGTATGCCCCAGGCGAAGATTGCCCGGTGAGGGCGTTCTGGAAGGGGATCGAGGAGACATTCACTCGGGCCCTGGCCGAGAGCACGCTCGCTGATGTGGTGGACCGGTCGCGGGCTCCCTCCCCGAAGCGGGCGCCGAAGGCCAAGGGGACCGCGCCCCGGGGGCGGAAGAAGACCCGAAAGTAGCCGTGCCCACCCCGGGGGAGGTGCAGGCCGTCCTCCGTCAGGTGACGGATCCTGAGCTCGGGGTCAACATCCTCGACCTCGGTCTCGTGTACGGGATCCGCGTCGAAGAAGGGCGGATCCACGTGGAGATGACGCTCACCACCCCGGCTTGTCCCCTCGCCGCCACGCTCCCGGCGCAGGTGGAGGAGGCCCTCCGCGCGCATTTCCCCGGCCATGAGGTGATGGTGGCCCTCGTGTGGGAGCCCCACTGGGCGCCGGAGAGGATGTCCGAGGACGCGCGCCGCCGGCTCGGCGCCCCGTGATCCGCGAGCGGTGCGCCGTCTGCGGCGAGCGGGTCGGGGAGCGCCACTGTCCGGCCCTCGACCGCAGCTTGTGCAGTCGCTGTTGTGGGTCTCACCGCGGGCGATTCGTGCGTTGCCCCCCCGATTGCGCGTACTGGCGCGCGGCCGAGGAGAGGCTTCGGGAGAGGCGGGCCCGCGAGCTCGAGCGGGCGTGGGCCCTCTGGTACCGCGAGCTGGCTCAAGCGGGCAAAGAACACATCTGGCCCCACATCGAGATCCTCGCCGAAGCACTGGCGACGGTCCTCCACCGCATGGCGGCCACCGATGCCGAAGTGGAGGGGGCGCTGCGCTACCTGGACCAAGCCCTGTCCCCGCTCGTCCTCGTCCCCCCCTC
>DSBZ01000186.1 GCA_011057175.1 Candidatus Acetothermia bacterium | reverse complement strand
CTCCCTGTACGGTGCGCTGTTCCTGGCCTTGTTCGGGGCGGCGGGCGGGCGATGGGGAAGCCCCCTCCTCTGGGCCGGGGGATGGGTTCTGATCGAAGCGGCGCGAGGGGCTGGTCCGCTGGGGTTCACGTTCGGGAGCATCTGCGCGGCGATGGTGGGCGGGCCGTTCCTCCCCGCCGCGGCCCTGGGCGGGCCGGGGCTCCTGTCGCTCGGGGTGGCATGGACGGCGGGATGCCTCGCCCGTGGCGCGCGCGAGCGGCGGTGGCTCCCGTGGGCAGCGGTCGGCCCCCTCGTCCTTCTCTCCTTCGCCCTCCTGCCGACCGGGACGCGGGAGGGAGGCACCCTCACCGCGGTTCTCCTCCAGCCCAACATCGCCAAGGTGGAGCAACTTGACTCGACCCGCCTCCCGGAACGGCTCGAGGTCTACCGGGACCTCCTGGAGGGGATCGCTCCCCCCGCGGACTTGATCCTCCTTCCCGAGAACGCTCTGCCCTGGCTGCGCGACGAACCGGAACACCTCCGGCTCTTCCAGGACGCAGCGCGGCGGGTGGGGGCGACCCTCATCGTGGGGACGGCCCACTTCCAGGAGGGGCGGATCTACAACACGATCCTCGTCCTCTCCTCCCGGGGGGAGAGCGTGGGCACGTACGCCAAGACGCGCCTCGTCCCGTTCGGGGAGTACGTGCCGTGGCGGGACTTCTGGACAGCGATAGGGCTCGGCAACCTCATCGACCCCTTCCTCCCCTTCGACCAGACGCCGGGTGAGGAGGTGCGCCCGGTGGGGGCTCTCGGGATCATGATCTGCTTTGAGTCCACGTTCCCGGGCGTGGCCCGGGAGCTCGCCCGGCGGGGGGCCGAGGTCCTCCTTGTCCCCACGAACGACGCCTGGTTCGGGAGGACGCGGATCCTGTGGGAGCACTACGCCCTGGGGGCCCTGCGGGCGGCGGAGACGGGGCGGGCGCTGGTCCAGATCGGTCAGACCGGGATCAGTGGCGGGTGGGGGCCACGCGGGGAGGACCTCGGGCGGTTCCCCCCTTGGACGAAGGGGAGGATGACCCTCGCTCTCCCCCTCTACTCCGGCTCCACGTTGTACGTGCGGACCGGTGATGGGCCGGTTCTCGGGCTCGCGGCGGCGCTTGCCCTCCTCCCCGTTGTGACAAAGCGGCCCCGCCCCCGGCGGGGCCGCAGAGGTCGGATGTCAGGCTAGGACGTTATTAGGGCGCTGTCACCTCGATGGCTAAGCTCGCTTCGTCCGTCTTGGCGGGGGTCTGGTCGTCCCACACCTTCACGCTTGCTGTGTACGATCCGGTCTGCGTGTATCCTCCCGAGTAGACGTGCACGACGTCCAGCGCGTTCGTGGGAGCCACGTCTACCGTAACCACGTAGCCGTCTCCCGAGCGGATTTCCCACCTCACCAGCTTGCGCGTGGTGTCTCCGGCCTGGGCTTGGAAGGCGAACGTGACATCAGCGCCCGCGGTGACCCCCACCGGCTCGGCATCAGACCCGTTGACGGTGAACGCGGTGATCTCGGGCGGGGGGCTGGTCACGATGATCGTCGCTGTGGCGGTGGACGTCTGAGGGGGGGTGGCATCGTCCGTGACGGTGAGGGTAGCGGTGTACGTGCCTGGGTCGGTGTAAACATGGCTGCCGATCCACCAGTCGTAGGTCACGAAGTCCACATCCGCCTCATCCTCAGGGGTCCCGTCGCCGTCGTAATCGAGCGCGATGTGGTTGATCCTCCGGCCCTCCGCCGCGGTGATGGTGGCCCAGAAATCCACCGTCAGCGGCGCTTGTCCCGAGGCGGGCACCGCCCCCAGGCTCACGCTCGTGGTGGCGGGGGCGGTGACGGTGATGGTGACGGTATCGGTCGCCGTTCGGCCGCGATTGTCGATCACGGTCAGGGTGGCGGTGTAGGTTCCAGCGGTCGTGTAGGTATGGTTCACCCCCACTGAGATGTCCGTCCCCTCGTAGTCAACGACCCCGTCCGTCTCGAAGTCGATGGTGAACGACACGATCGTCCCCGTTGACCCCGCGGCGCTGAACGTCACGCTGAGGGGCGCGACCCCCGACGTGACGCTCGCTGTGAGCACGGCGGTGAGGGGGACGAACAGCGAGGCGCACCCGGCGAGCCCCAGCCCGAGGAGCGCCAGAAACCCCATCTTCCACATCCTGCGCATACCGACCTCCTTCGTCGTCGCAGCTGGCCCGAGCGTAGCCCGGCCCTCGGCCTTCCCGGAGGAATACAGCGAGCTCCGGGCCCCAGCTCCGTCCCCCGCGGGACGGACATCTGTCCAGGCGAAACCCTCTTCCCTACAGTGGTGTATATTGCCACGGAAGGAGGCGGGGTGCCCGACGGGGAGCTCGAGCTCATCCAGCGGAGCCTGAACGGCGACCTGGAAGCGTGGGGGGAGATCGTGGGCCGATACAAAGAGGCGGCGTTCGGGATCGCGGTGGCGATCCTGAGGAACCGTGCCGATGCCGAGGACGCGGTCCAAGACGCATTCGTTCGCGCCTACGAGCGACTGGACCGGTACGATCTCTCCCGCAAGTTCTCCACGTGGTTGTTCACCGTGACCGCCAATGTGGCGAAGAACGCGCTCCGCCGGCGGCGACGGGATCCGCTGCCCAAAGAGGTGTGGGCGGAGGACCCCGCCCGCGCGGTGTGGCGAGAGGAGATGGAACAGAACGTGCGCGAGGCCGTGTGGGGACTCCCGGAGTCGTACCGGGCCCCGCTCGTGTTGCGGTACTGGCACGATCTGCCGCTTGAGGAGATCGGTGATGTGCTCGGCCTGCGGCTGGGTACGGTCAAGACGAGGCTGCACCGGGCACGGGCCCTGGTGCGGGCGGAGCTTGCGGCACGGGGGGTGATCCGAGATGCCGTGGGATGAATTGGATCGGTTGATCCACGACGCAGTGACGCGAGAGGTGGCGCTCGGCCGCCCGGCCTTGGAGGGCCTCGAGGGTCGGGTCATCCAGCGGCTGGCCCGGCCCGTCGTCCGTCCCTCCCTGGCGAGGCGGCTCTCCTCCGCCTTGGCCGGGCCTCGGATCCGACTGGGATGGGCGCTCGCCGGCGGGGCTGCCATCCTCGCAGTCGGGATGTTCGTGGGGAGGGTTCTCCTCCCCGGCGCAGGCCGGCTGCCAGCCGCGGCAGCGAACCTGTTCACCGTGGCCGCCCCGGGCGCGCAGAGCGTCGCCGTGGTCGGGGATTTCTCCGCCTGGCAGCCGATCAGCCTCTTCGATCACGATGGGGACGGTGTGTGGACGGTGACGGTGGCCCTCCCGCCGGGGAGGTACGAGTACGCCTACCTCGTCGACGGCCGCTGGGTGGGTCAGGATCCCCTCGCCCATGAGTACGCGCGCACGTTCGGGGAGTACGTGTCGGTGAGGTACATCGGAGGCGACGGGCTGTGAGGCGCCTTGCCCCGATGGTGGCGGCTCTCTTCGTGGGGGCGGTGGGCCAGTTCGTGCCCTTCCCCTCTACCCCCCCGGAGGAGGTGCTCGGCTTCCTCCAGGCGATGGAGATCGCCCCGGCGATCAAGGCGGCGTTCTCCCCCGTGCTGGGGGCGGCGCTGGCCACGGGGCGGGCGACCCCCCCCGTATCCCTGGAGCTCCTGCGTCGCCTGGCGGAGCTGCCTGCGCCTCAGGCCGAAGAAGCCCTCGACGTGTTTCGCAAGGCGCTGGAGCGGGGGTTCATCGTGGACACGGGGGCGGGCTCTTCCTTGATGAACAGGGTCCTCATGCGCCTGCGCATGGGAGCGCCCTGGGAGCTCGTGAAGTACGAGCTCGCCGCGCGCTACAACGCGCTCGTTGCCACCGAAGAGGTTCTGCTCTGGCACGGCTTGATTGGCCAAGGAGCCCAAGCGCCCGGGGGGCAGGTGCTGCCCAGGGATCGGCTGGTGCTGGAGATCGCGTGGGTCGTGGCGGACTACCAGCTCGACCCTCAACCGCGCACGGTCCCGCTGGAGGCGGTGGTGCGGGACCGGCTGGTCAACCTCTCTGGGTCGGTGCTCGCCCCGAGCATCATCGAACCGGTTTTGGTCGCACTCACACCGGAGCTTCTCCAGGAGATTGCGGGTCGCGTGTTTCAGGTCGAACAAAGGAGGTAGGGCATGGTGAGGAACCTGTGGATCGTAGCGCTTGTGCTGGCCATCGGCGTTGCCGCGGTGGGCCAGGTGGAACCGTTGGGGATCGTGATCGAGCCCCCGGCAGGGGATCTCGTCGTCACGATCACGACCGACAAGCCGGCCTATGCCGTGGGCGAGACGGTGAGGATCACGTTCACGATCAACCGGGGTGCCTACATCTACATCTGGGACATCCCACCCGATGGGAACGTCACCCAGATCTTCCCCAACGGATACGAATCCCAGAACTACTTCCCAGCGGGCACGCACACGATCCCGTCTCCGGGAAGGGGGTACAGCTTCCGGGTTCAGCCTCCGTTGGGGACGGAGTGGCTCCAGGTCCTGGCCACGACGACCCCGGTGAGCGGGTTCATGGGTTACTCCCCTGGCGATCCGTTCCCCCTCCTCGGGTCGGATCCCGAGGGCTGGGAGGTGCAGGTGCTGGGACTCGTCCCCGAGCCTACCCAGCGGGCATTTGACTTCACGAGCTTCGAGATCGTGGCGAGCGCTCCGCCAGGCTACGGGACGCTCGTCGTGCGGAGCAGCCCCACGGGGGCCCGGCTGTACGTGGACGGGATGTTCCGCGGATATACGCCGCGGTCGGTCAACCTCCTCCCGGGGTTTCACCACATCCTCGTTCGGGAGACCGGCTACGGGGACTACACGGCTCGGATCTACCTCGTGGCGGGCGGGACGCGTACGCTTGAACTCGTCCTCAGCGAGATGGCACCCGCCAACCAGCCGCCGGTCGCCCAATTCACCTACACGCCCCCCGCCCCACGGCCGGGGGACTGGGTCCGGTTCGACGGTGGCATCTCCTACGATCCCGACGGCTCGATCGCGAACTACGAGTGGGACTTCGAGAACGACGGGACGTTCGATGCTACCGGCCAGATTGTATTCCATCGATACCCCGCGGCGGGGACGTACACGGTGCTCCTCCGGGTCACGGATAACCTCGGCGCCTCGGGGCAGGTCACGCAGGCGGTCGTGGTGAGCGCTCCGGTTGCCAACCAGCCGCCGGTGGCGCAGTTCGCGTACGCGCCAGCGGCTCCTGTTGCCGGGACAGCGGTCACGTTCAACGGTACGGCCTCCTATGACCCGGACGGGAGCATCGTCTCCTACTCATGGGATCTGAATGGCGATGGTATCGTGGACCGCACGGGACCGGTCGTCACGTGGACCTATCCTGTAGCTGGAGCGTACAGCGCGACGCTCTACGTCACGGACAACCAGGGGGCCACGGGCCAGACGACCCAATGGGTCTCGGTGAGCCAGCTGGGGATTCCCGGGATGCCGGCGATGGTCCTGCCGGGCCTCTACGTGTGGGGCACGGACTCGTGGCGGATCACGGTCAACGGTTCGAGCGCGTGGGCCGCGCCGCGGGCGTACCGGATCGAGCTCCGCACCGACGGCCAGTTCATCAACGTGTCGAGCGATGCCGGACCCTATCCGCTCGGGCTTGTTCCTGAGCCGACAAGCGAGGGGTGGCGGATCGTGTTTGAGGGCACGGTGGCCTCCGGGCGGATCACCCACTCCTTCCAAGTTCAGAACGCGTCCTCGATCTACATGGACCTCCGGCTGGACATGGACGGGGACGGGACCCTGGATCGGTCGCCGGGATTCGTGCGGCTGCGGCAGTCCATGGTGAACCCGCCGGTGAACCCGCTCGTGGTGGGGAGCCCGGAGGGCTACACCGGAACCCTGGTTCCCTCGCTCAACTTCCGGATCGGATCCGCCCTCTGCTACACGGAGTTCGTGCGGATTGTGTTCTGGCAGACGACGATCGAGGCCCTCGAGGGGATGTAGCCCCAATCGTTTGCGGAGTCAGCGAGGCCCGGCCAGAAGGCCGGGCCTCTTTGTGCGTCGGGGGGTCCTTGCCTGGGCCAGGCGGCCGCGGCTATAGTTCCCCTCGCTACCAAGGAGGGGAAGTGGGGGGACTTACTCGCTATATCGCGCAACGGCTGGTGCTCACGTTGCCGATGGTGTTCATCCTGCTCTCCGTTGCTTTCCTCGCGTTGCGGCTCATGCCGGGCGACCCTGTGTTGGCGATGATGGGCGGACGGAACGTGTCCCTCGAGCTCCTCGCCCAGAAGAGACACGAGATGGGGCTGGATAAGCCCCTTCACGTGCAGTACGTGGAGTACCTGGGGGGGCTGGTGCGCGGCGATCTCGGCCGGTCCACTCGGACGGGGAAGCCTGTAGCGGAGGAGCTGATCTCACGTTTTCCTGCGACCCTCGAACTCGCGCTGTGGGGGATGGTCTTCGCCGCTCTGTTCGGCATCCCCACAGGGATGATCGCCGCCCTAAGGGCCGATCGCCCTGCCGACCACGCGATCCGCATCCTCCACATCGGCTCGTTCGCCTTGCCCATCTTCTGGGTAGGGCTCATGTTTCAGATCATTTTCGCCGTGAAGCTTGGTTGGCTTCCCGTGGCCGGTAGGCTCGCCGGGCGGTACGCATTCTCGTTTCAGCAGGTCACGGGGTTCTACCTCCTCGATGCCTTGATCCTCAAGGACTGGGAGATCCTCAGCGATATGGTCCGGCACCTCGTCCTCCCCGCGGCAGCGCTGGGACTGGCTCAGATGGGGTTCCTTGGGCGGGTGACCCGCGCGGCGCTGCTCGAGGTCCTGGATGCGGAATACGTGACGACGGCGCGCTCCAAGGGGCTTCGGGAGCGAGTGGTTATCCTCAGCCACGCCCTCCGCAATGCCCTCATCCCCATCATCACCGTATTCGGGCTGCAGTTCGCGGTCCTCATGGGGGGAGCCGTCCTGACGGAGACGGTGTTCTCCTGGCCAGGGGTCGGGCGTTTCCTCGTCCAGAGCTTGTACTACCGCGACTGGTGGGCCCTCCAGGGGACGATCGCTTTCGTCGGAGTGTTCGTGGCGACGGTGAACCTCGTGGTGGACCTCCTTTACTCCTTCGTCGATCCGAGGATCCGGTACTGATGAAGCGTGGTCTGACTGGAACCGTGTTGAAATTCCTTGGGGTGAGGAGGTTACGTGGCCAGACCCTCCTCAAGACGGGTCTGGGGGTCGTTGCCGTGTTCGTGACCGTCGCCGTGCTGTGCATGCCGCGCGGCGGTGATCGGTATGGGTGGATCGCGGGCTTCCCTCCCTACGATCCGATCCGCGGGTACAGCGACTTCCCTCGTCTTGCCGCCCCCAGCTCGTCCCACTGGATGGGAACGGATCACCTGCAGCGCGACGTGTTCAGTCGCGTCCTGGCCGGAGGATGGGCCCCGCT